>NZ_LWEZ01000544.1:0-817 GCF_001634945.1 Alcanivorax sp. HI0044 | reverse complement strand
GCGCCCTGTTCCCGTTGGTGCATGGCGTGCGAGCCATGGCGTTGCAGTGCCGGATTCGGGAAACCTCGACCCTGGCGCGTCTGGATAAGCTGGTGGCCGCCGGCGCCATGGAGCCCGGCTTTGCTGAAGACCTGGGGGAGGCCATGGAATTGTTCAGTGAGCTGCGGTTGTCCCGGCAACTGGCCAAATTGCAGGGCGAAGACGAAACAGTGGAGGACAATCATATCGTGGTTCAGCAGCTATCTTCGCTGGAAAGGGATTTGCTGCGGGATGCGTTGCATCTGGTCAGCGAGTTCAAGCAACGTTTGTCGCGCCGTTTCCACTTGGAATATTGAACATGAACCGTGACTGGAGCTGGAAAAGCATGTTGTCGCAGTGGCCCGGTTGCAAATGGCGCCGATTCCGTGACCGGTGCCGCCATGGGCAGGGCCCCTATGCGCACCTGTTTGCTCCCTATGACGGCGATCAGGTAGTGGCCATTGATTGCGAAACCACCGGGCTGGACAGTCGCACCGCTGAATTGGTGTCTATTGCCGCGGTGGTCATAAAAGATGGGCGGGTGCTGAGCAGCCAGAGCCTGGATGTGAAACTGATGCCACCGGAAAGCCTCAAGGAGGACACGATCCGCATTCACCGGTTGCGGCCGGTGGATCTGGAAGGCGGTGAAAGTGTGCGTGATGCGCTGGATGCCCTGCTGGCACTGGTTGGCAACCGACCGCTGGTGGGCTGGTGTGTGGCTTTTGATGTGGCCATGATCAATCGGTATTTGCGCCCGCTAATGGGGTTTGATTTACCCAATGACATCATCGAGTTATCT
>NZ_LWEZ01000543.1:0-874 GCF_001634945.1 Alcanivorax sp. HI0044 | reverse complement strand
TGCCTCAAGGCGCTTGTTGGGCACCCCGAACACCGTTAGTTTGTTGTTCTTCCGTCGATCTGGCTTATTGCCAAGCGTTACCCCCATGATAACGCCATTCTTTTTTCTTTCTGGCCAGCACCAGACGAATTGACCACACTGGCCGCCAAGCGTAACAAAATCGACGGACGAACATCATACTATTGCGCCGGGGGTGGCCCAAGTGCGCTGGCGCACATTTCCGCTTTAAGCCACCCGATGGTGAATACTGCAAGCGAGGAGAGCGAATGTTTCCCGAGTATCTGGAGCCCTGGTTGAACAGCACCATTGCCTGGCTGGAGCTGGGTTTTCTGCTGCTGGTATTGCTGCTAACGCTGGTCGCTGTCGGGTTATGGCTACAGGACCGTTTTTTTCAGAAGCGTCACGCTATTCGCCGTAATTACCCGCTAATCGGCCGGTTTCGCTACTTTTTCGAGACTCTTGGTGAGTTTTTCCGCCAGTATTTCTTTGCCATGGACCGCGAAGAGCTGCCCTTCAATCGGGCACAGCGTGCCTGGGTTTACCGTGCGGCAAAGGATCTCAGCAATACCATGGCGTTTGGCTCTACAAAGCAGATTGGCGCCGGGCGCGTCATTTTCATGAATTGTCCGTACCCGACGCTGGAAAAAGACGCAGCCAAGACCTTGCCGCTGATGATTGGCCCATACTGTGAGCAGCCCTATGCGGCCCACAGTTTCTTCAATGTGTCGGGCATGAGCTTTGGTGCATTGTCCCGTCCAGCGGTGCAGGCGATGTCCCAGGGCGCGGCCATTGCCAATTGCTGGATGAACACCGGTGAAGGGGGATTGTCTCCCTACCACCTGGAAGGGGGCTGTGATGTGGTCTTTCAGGTGGG
>NZ_LWEZ01000542.1:0-778 GCF_001634945.1 Alcanivorax sp. HI0044 | reverse complement strand
AGCATGGTGACGCCCTCGCCGGAGATGCTCCGGTCCGTCTTTCATATTACCCATGCCGAATCCCGTCTACTGCACTTGCTGTGTAAAGTGGGCAATCTGAACCAGAGTGCCGAGCTGCTCAATATCAGCGTGCACACGGCCCGCACCCAGCTCAAGTCCACCATGAGCAAGCTCAACGCCAGTAGCCAGGTGCAATTGGTCAGTCAGGCCATGGGGCATGCCCTGGTGCAGGCAGCCCGGTTGCCGCATGTGCAGGCTGAACGGGAATTTACACTGTCGTTACCCGACGGCCGGGTACTCAGTTGGTACGAGTATGGCGATCCGAGTGGGCGCCCGGTACTGACGCTGGATAACCTGGGGGCTGCGGTGCCCGACCATACGTTTTTTGATGGCTGGTACCGGGAAAAAGGTTTGCGCATGATCATGATCGTGCGCCCCGGATATGGCATTTCTACCTACAAGAAGAACTTTGAATTTCGGGATTTTGCTGACGATATTCTGGCCCTCTGTCAGCACCTGAAAATTCAGCGGCCGCCGATGGCGGCGTATTGTGGGGGTGGTCCCTATGCCCTCTGCGCTGCAGCTACGCATCCGGAAATTTTTGAGCGGTTGGGTATTCTTGCCAGCACCGTCCCCATTGAGCATTTTGAGCTGGATAAACTGGACCGCTTACACAAGATGTTCCTCCGGCTTTTTCGTCGCGACCCACGTTTGTTTGTGTTGATGGGCCGGCTCGGCTTGCGCGGCGTGCAACATGCGCCGGAAAAGTATTTTGCCA
>NZ_LWEZ01000541.1:0-1040 GCF_001634945.1 Alcanivorax sp. HI0044 | reverse complement strand
CACCACATAGTCCGCATCACCGAGCAGCGCAGGCAAATCCTGCTGTCGGTGGACCCGGTCAAAGGCGCTGTCCTGGCGTGCATGGCGGGCGGTGCCGATCACGTTCATGCCCATGGCGCCGAGCACCGTGGCCACTTCCCTGCCAATAGAGCCGGCGCCCACGATCAGGGCATTGGCGCCGCGCAGCATGCGGGTTTCCCGGTGTTGCCAGCGGTGCTGTTCTTTCAGTGCCAGGTTGCCGAGCGTGTCCTTGGCGAACATCAGCAGGGCGCCCAGCACGTATTCGGCGATGCCGCGGTCGAAAATGCCGCGGGCGTTGGTGACCACGATGTCACTGTGTTTGATCGGGTCGATCATCAGCGCATCCACGCCGGCACTGGTGGCATGGACCCAGCGCACCGGGCAGTTATCCGGCCACACTTCCTCCAGCAGGTCGGTGCGGAAATCGGTGACCACCAGAATGTCGGTCTCCGGTAGCGCGCTTTTTAACTGTGCCGGTGTCCGCGCTTCCTGAACCCGTGCCAGGCCGTCCAGAGACTCCAGACCGGGCAGGGCGGGTTCGTCTTCGGCCAGCAGGACGGTGATGGTGGTGTCTGTCATCGAATCTCCTTAAATTCAGCGGCCAGCTATTAGCTTCTAGTTACTCCGCACTGGCAAGAGTGGTGCGCGGTGAAAGCCTTGATGCAATTACTGCTTCGAAACGCGTTGTTGTAGCTAGCAGCTAGTAGCTCGAAGCTGCTCTTCACGTCTCTTTCAGTGCGGCATCAAACAGTTCTACCGCTTTTTCGATTTCCGCTTCGGTGACGGTGAGCGGTGGCAACCAGCGTACCACCTGGCCCTGGGTGCCGCAGCGCAACATCAGCATGCCGTTATTCTCACAATGCTTGAGCAGCTTGCCGGCGCGGTCGCCATCCGGGGTGTGGGGGGCACTGACAATTTCCAGGCCCAGCATGAGCCCCATGCCGCGAATTTCATCAATGCAGTCATGCTGTTTTTGCAGGCCCTGCAAGTGAGTAAGAAGCTGCTGGCCGAGCTTGTCG
>NZ_LWEZ01000540.1:0-570 GCF_001634945.1 Alcanivorax sp. HI0044 | reverse complement strand
CTTCAACACAACCAACCCGGCCAGTGAGCAACCTGCCGGAGAATCCCCATGACGATGGCCCCGCCACTGTTTCTGGCGCTGGCTCTGGCCTATGCCGGCCTGACCAGCCTGTCTCTGGCCATGAAACGTCACCATGACCAGGTCATGGGCCGCAAGCTGCGACCGGAACGCGTGCGCTATTACCGGTGGCCCGGCTGGTTGCTGTTGGCATTATCGCTGTGGGTCACGTTGACGGTCTGGCCCCTGGGGCTGGCACTGTTTATGGCCGTGGGACTGGTGGCAATAGCCGGCTTGCCACTGGTGTTTTTGTTGCCGTATCACGCACGGTTGGCAGGACGACTGGCTGTCGCCTTGCCCGTGTTGGCCATGCTGACCTGGTCAACGGTGGCGCTGGTCTAGAGCAGTGTCTCGGCGGATTCCGGGTCGTCCACGCAGGCCGTGGCCAGCAAGTGCCGGTAATAGTCGGCACTGAGCCAGGGACGCCCACTGAGCAAGTGATTCAGATACCAGCGCTCCGGACGCAGATCATCGGCTTGCCACTCGGTATTAGCGATATAAACCCAGGTCTGT
>NZ_LWEZ01000539.1:0-736 GCF_001634945.1 Alcanivorax sp. HI0044 | reverse complement strand
GTCGGGGGCGGCATGCCGGTGGGCGCCTTTGGCGGCAAGCAGGCCATCATGGAGCATCTGGCCCCGCTCGGGCCGGTCTACCAGGCCGGCACCCTGTCCGGTAACCCGGTGGCCATGGCTGCAGGCCTGGCGACGCTGAACCTGATCAGCGAGCCCGGCTTCCACGACGCGCTGACGGAAAAAACCACCCGCCTGCTGGAAGGCCTGACCGCCGCCGCCCATGCGCAAGGGGTGTCATTCACCACTGCACAGGCCGGCGCCATGTTCGGGCTGTTCTTCACCGACCAGAACCGTATCAGCAGTTTTGCGGAAGTGATGGCCTGCGACAGCGAGCGCTTCAACCGCTTCTTCCACGCCATGCTGGACCAGGGCATTTATCTGGCGCCCAGCGCGTTCGAAGCGGGGTTCGTGTCTGCGGCGCACAGTGATGAGGATATCGATGCCACCATCGCCGCCGCACGCAAGGCGTTTGCGAAGGTGTAAAGGCCTGACCAGAATCTCACCTGTAGGAGCACCTCTTGAGGTGCGAACCGTGCCGCGTAAGCAGGGATTTGTGAGCGACGCTTGCGTGAAAGCTGTATCGTTTTCCCTCGCCAAGGCTCGGGTTCGCGCCTCAAGAGGCGCTCCTACAGCGGCCCCATAAGCAAGGTCAGTCGCGCACCAAGACGGCCTGCTTGCCGCCGATGAGCTTCAGCAAATCCCCCGGCGCCATGGCGATTTCCAGCCCGCGCCGGCC
>NZ_LWEZ01000538.1:0-1051 GCF_001634945.1 Alcanivorax sp. HI0044 | reverse complement strand
GCGAACCAGGACGTGGGTTAGGTTTTTGTAGGAGCGGTGGTTCCGCCGCGAAAAGTCAGGACAGGCGCTGGGTCCCCTTCGTAACCGCACGATCTACAGGTGGCGGCTTGATTTTGTAGGAGTGCCTCTTGAGGCGCGAACCGCACCCGGAAGGCTCTGGCAAGCAGGTTCGCGGCTCGAGCGCCGCTCCTACGGAGAAAGGGGTCGCAGTTCAGGCGGCCAGCTGGGCGGCCTGTTGTTTGATCTTGGCGACCATGGCGCGCAGGCCGTTGCCACGGGTGGGGCTCAGGTGGCCGAGCAGGTCGATACGGTCGAAGAAGCCGTCCATGTCGTAGTCATGAATGCCCTGGGGGGATTGCTGATTGAGCGCCGACAGCACGATGGCCGCCAGCCCTTTCACGATCAGCGCATCGGAATCCACTGCCAGATACAGGGTGTCGGCATCCCTGTCGTAATCGGTTTCCAACCACACCTGGCTCTGGCAGCCGCGCACAAAACGGTCTTCGGTTTTCAGCTCATCGGGCAAGCCGGGCAGCTGCTTGCCCAGGTCGATGATATAGCGATACCGCTCTTCCCAGTCATCCAGAAATTCCAGATCCTCGGCAATGTCCTCGGCGGTCACGTCCTTGCCAAGTTTGATGCTGCGAATATCGAAAGGCACGTCGTTGAGCTCCGTGGTCGGACGTCTGAAGTCGGACGTCGGACGCTAAAAAAATACCGGCAACTGAGGTTCAGCATCAGACGTCCGACTTCTGACGTCTGACCCTCGTCAGAACATCCCCAGTTCGAGCTGGGCTTCTTCGCTGATCATCTCGCGGCTCCAGGGCGGGTCGAACACCAGGGCCACTTCCACCTTGTCCACGTTGGGGACTTTGCCGAGCCGGTCTTCCACGTCGCCCACCAGCACCGGGCCCATGCCGCAGTTGGGGGCGGTCAGGGTCATGCGTACCTGCACCACGTTTTGCCCGTCTCGCTGGATGACATCGCAGCCGTAGACCAGACCCAGCGCCATGATGCTCACCGG
The DNA here is from genome assembly GCF_001634945.1 of Alcanivorax sp. HI0044. NCBI lineage: Bacteria > Pseudomonadati > Pseudomonadota > Gammaproteobacteria > Oceanospirillales > Alcanivoracaceae > Alcanivorax > Alcanivorax sp. HI0044. The sequence continues at coordinate 27 of NZ_LWEZ01000538.1, read as the reverse complement.
AATTTCCGGGTCGAAAATGGTTTCCAG
>NZ_LWEZ01000537.1:0-1126 GCF_001634945.1 Alcanivorax sp. HI0044 | reverse complement strand
TACTTAAACTGGCTGGGTGGCATGCCATACCATTTCTTGAACGCGCGCGAAAACGCGCTCACCTCGGAAAAACCCAACAGGAATGCCACCTGGGTAATACTCATTCCCGAGGTGCGAAGATGCTGCTCCACCAACGATTTACGGGTATGTTCCAACAGCAGTTTCCACGTTAAACCATCTTCAGCCAACCGCCGCTGCAAACTGCGTGTGCTCATGCACAATGCTTCAGCCGCATCCTTCTGCGCTGGCTCACCATCGGGCAAACGCTCCTGAATCCATAACGATAGGCGATCGGCCAGCGACGCCTCCTCCGCCACTGCCAGCCGCTGACTCAGGGTGGCATCCAACATGGCAGCCAGCTGAATATCACTAGATGCCAGAATCCGATTGGCGCTCGCCTTGTCGAACACCAGCGCATAGCCTTCGCCCACCGCCAGTGGGCAGTTGAAATAATCGGCTAGGGTCACCCGCATATCATCCTCAAGCCAGTCCGGATAACCCACCAGCAGCGGGTTATAATCCGCGCTGATACGTACCCGTAATACCCGCACGATAGAAGCCATTACAAAAACCAGCGCCTGGGGGTGAGGCTCATGCTCGGTGGCGGAAAAGAAACGCAGCTCCACCGTGCCATCATTAACATGCAACTCCGTGCGCACAAGATTGCTAATCAATCGGTGAAAGCGGGTAACGCGATTAAGTACACTATAAAGATCACCACCGGCAGCCACCGCCAACCCAAGGGCACCAAAGTGGGTGTACTGGGCATGGCGGGCTAGTTCGATACCCAGCGCAGGCTGCTCCAATAGCACCTGACAATAATCCAACAGCGCCGTGGACACATGTACATCCACCCGCGCCTCCGGATCCCGAAACAGCGCCTCCTCCAGCCCGTAACGCGCCAGAATGGCCGCCACATCCTGCCCTTGTTCCTGCAGGTACTGCAGCAACGGTGTCATCAACACCGCTGCTGCCTGCTGTCTGGCTACACCTTTTCTCTCGCCCATGGCCTTCCCGCCTGTGCCGTTTTAATAATTGGCGCTCAAGGTCAACAGCTTGGCGCCCAGGGTCGATTTTTTATGGCGCTGCCTGGGTATCGTTGCTGTCATTGAAAAGGAGATTTCAC
>NZ_LWEZ01000536.1:0-1417 GCF_001634945.1 Alcanivorax sp. HI0044 | reverse complement strand
GCTTGCTCGACATGGCATTGAGCTGCGTCATTCGCTGGAGGGGGTGGGGCGTAATCTTCAAGATCATGTTGACGTTTTTGTACGGGTCAGATCGCGAAGCCGACAGGGAATATCGATGCATCCTAGCTATTGGTTGAACGGGGGGCGGGCCTTAATGCAATACCTGAGCGGTCGTCGAGGTGTGCTGTCTAGCAATGGCGCTGAGGCAGGCGGATTCATCTGCTCCCAAGCAGAGCAACCGATACCTGATCTGCAATTGCACTTTGGGCCAATGCTGTACGCTGATCACGGCCGTGACATGAAAATTGCAATGAGTGGATATGGCTACATTGTAATGATCTATGGGCTCAGGCCCTTGTCCCGGGGCCGCATTGGTTTACACAGTGCTGATCCGCTCGCTGCACCATTGATTGACCCCAATTACATGGCTGACCCTGCCGATGTCGAACAACTCATTCGTGGTGTTCGGCTTGTTCGTAATATTTTGTCCCAGCGTGCACTTTATATTCATCAGGATGTAGAAATTTCACCAGGGCTGGAAATACAGGATGACGCGAGTCTCACCGAGTGGGTGCGCCGTAATGGTGAGTCCGCATACCACCCGGTCGGCACTTGTAAGATGGGGATTGATCATATGGCAGTGGTCGACCCTCGTCTCCGTGTGCGTGGCTTGCAGTCGTTGCGGGTAGTTGATGCGTCTATCATGCCAACCCTGGTTGGCGGGAATACCAATCAGCCGGCGACCATGATTGGAGAGAAAGGGGCAGATATGATACTTGAGGACGCCGCGGTGGCTGGAGTTTAGGCATCATGTGTTTAGCTCGGCTGATGTTGCAAGTTATAGTTATTCATGAAGTTTTTGTGGGTAACTCGGTTTCAGTATGCATAGAAAGAGACAGGTTATGATTAACAAAAATAAAGAGGTCACCGTCATTATTGGTGGTGGACACGCAGCAGGAACACTTTTGACCGCCTTGCTGCAAAAAAAATACCCTCACAAAGTGGTTATGGTTAGCGAAGAGCTGCACCCTCCCTATCAGCGACCGCCCTTGTCCAAGAATTATCTCGCGGGGGAGGTTGATAAGGCGTCTTTATACCTTAAACCGCCTTCAATCTACGAGAATGCGGGGCAGCAATTACAGCTCGGCGTGCGCGTAGAACAGATTAACAGAGACGACAAAAGCCTCATTTTGTCAGATCAAAGCACTTTAAAGTACGACCAACTGGTCTTGGCCACTGGCTCACATGTCCGCCGTCTTAACGTGCGGGGTTCAGACTTGAAAGGTATTCATTATTTGCATGGTATCGAGGACACAGATGCCCTGCGTCGTGAGCTAGTACCCGGCAAACGCCTGGTTATCGTGGGGGGCGGGTATATCGGACTTGAAGTGGCTGCCAGTGCGACTAAGCAAGGTGT
>NZ_LWEZ01000535.1:0-11574 GCF_001634945.1 Alcanivorax sp. HI0044 | reverse complement strand
CCTGATCGCTGGGGAGGCGCCGCCGACGAATCGTTGCTTTGGAGGACAATTGGAGCGCCGACTCAACCCATTCAACGGGGATGTTCTGGGTGAAGGTGCTCAGGTCAGAGAAGGACTGAAGGGCATCAATATCGAAAAGAGACTGCTGTAAAGACACAAAAAATCCGGCTTCCCGCGAGTGGAAACCGGATTTTCGGAAAGCCCCGCTCTGCCTGCAATGCTTAAGTGAACGGCATTAGGCGCTTTGCCGGGCTTTTTTATGGCGCTTTGCGGCCGCAACACAAATGCAAAATGTAGGAGTCCCCTTCCAGGGGACGAACCACCCTGCAAAGCGGCAACACGCTCGATTCGCCTTTTAACCGGTGATCATTAATCGCTCCGCTCATACTTCAGCCTCTACGGGGCTACGTGCGTATCCTCGCTTCGTTCGGTTCGTCCCCTGGAAGGGAACCCCTACAGCGTCTTCGTAGACCGGTCGATGTCTTAATTCCATCAAGCGTAGCTCGTCGCTTCTGGTGTGCGGCATGTAGCAAGCCTTATACTTTCCCCATGGACGCACTGATTCGCTACTTCCCCCGGGTTGACTACCCCCCCTGCTGGCAAGCCATGCGTGACCTCACTGATCATCGCAACGCTCAGCAGAACGACGAGTTGTGGGTGCTGGAACACCCCCCGGTCTTCACCCTGGGCCAGGCGGGCAAGCCCGAGCACGTACTCAATGCCGGAGAGATTCCGGTGGTGAACACCGATCGCGGCGGACAGGTCACCTATCACGGCCCCGGCCAGACGGTGATTTACCTGATGCTGGATATCAAACGGCTGGGGCTGGGAAGCCGCGGGCTGGTGACTGCTATCGAGGAAGGCATCATCGATTTTCTTGCCAGCCTGGGTATTGAGGCCGTGAACCGGGATGACGCCCCCGGGGTCTATGTGAACGGGGCCAAGATCGCGTCCCTGGGGCTGCGCATACGCCGTGGCGCAACCTATCACGGGCTCGCCATCAACCGGGACATGGACCTGGCGCCCTGGCAGCGGATCAACCCCTGCGGGCACGTGGGCCAGCCCATGACCACCCTGCAAGCGCAGGGCGTCAATCTGGGCCGCCACACCATGGAACAACAACTGGTGACATTATTAGCCAAACGTCTGGGCCTGACGCCCCGGACAGCGCCCCCACCAGACTGGTACAATGCACTTCAGGAGAACGCCATCACTGACAGCGATCCTGACAGTGCCCTGGCAGCACCGTCCCCACGACGGTAACCCACAGACACAGATGCCTGCCCCCACCCTTTCGGCAGCACCCGACGGCAATGGAAACCCCATGAGCGAACAGGCCCAAGCCAAACGCAAAGTGCAAATCGGCGACAAACTGCGCGGCGCCGACAAGGTCCGCACCATCCCCATGGTCAACGAAGAAAGCGGCTATCAACGCAAGCCGGACTGGATTCGTGTGCGGGTTCCCGCCAACGGAGAAATCCAGCGCATCAAGTCGCTGCTGCGCAAACAGAAACTGCACACCGTTTGCGAAGAAGCCGCCTGCCCCAATTTGCCCGAATGCTTCGGCGGCGGCACCGCCACCTTCATGATCATGGGGGACATCTGCACCCGTCGCTGCGCATTTTGCGATGTGGGGTTTGGCCGGCCCAACGCCCTGGATGCCGAAGAACCCCTGCACCTGGCAGAGTCGGTGGAAAACCTGGGCCTGAACTATGTGGTGATTACCTCCGTGGACCGGGACGATCTGGCTGACGGTGGCGCGGAACATTTTGCCGAATGCATCCGCCAGGTACGCGCACGCACCCCAGATACCCGCATCGAAATTCTCACCCCGGACTTCCGCCCCTGCCTGGATACCGCCGTGGAGATTCTCGGCGAGACCGCACCGGACGTGTTCAACCACAACATTGAAACCGTCCCGGAACTGTACAAGCACATCCGTCCGGGTGCCCGGTACCAGCACTCTCTGGATCTGCTCAAGCGCTACAAGGCGCTGCGCCCGGATGTGAGCACCAAAAGTGGCATCATGGTGGGGCTGGGCGAGACCTTCGAACAGGTCATCAATACCATCAAGGATCTGCGCGCCCACGACGTGAACATGATCACCATTGGCCAGTACCTGCAGCCGAGCAAGCATCACGCCCCGGTGGAACGCTTCGTGCACCCGGACGAGTTCCGCGAGTACGCCCGCGTCGCCAACGAGCTGGGTTTTACCTCAGTAGCCTCCGGCCCCATGGTGCGCAGTTCCTATCATGCTGATTTACAACATAAAGGCATCGATGTGGGCCTGCACAAGCCCTGATCCCCCGGCCGTCCCCACCGGGGCGGCCGCTTAAATTTACATTTCCCACACTTGCGGCCCACTGACCCGGCCCCGGCTTTGCATTACGCTAGGGAACCTCTAAATAACTCTTTGCGTACTCAGTCTTTCAGGCTGGTTCGCAATCTAGGCGCGCTTTTGAAGGTGTATGTCCATCCATCGAAAAAGTGCAACAACGAGTGCGGGCCAGCCTGGAAGACCCGAAGGGCGTGGCCTGAAGCGCACATCTGCTGCGCCTTGCCTCTCGGAAAGGGAACCACCCTGACCATCGAAACAAGACACAGCAGCTGCACGCTTCAGGCCACGCTGAGCATGCAAAGAGTTATTCAGAGGTTTCCCAACCCGCGTTTATCCCGGCGGTTGTTGCCGTTACGATTTTGAAGGTCCCCGTGTCATGCCGAGAAGTGCAGTCCGCAGACAATCCCCCGCGTTTTTCTTGTTGGCCCTCTCCCTGGTCAGCACCCTGCTTGCCCGCCCCGCGCAAGCGGAAGTCCCCGTGCCGGTAATGGCCCCCGTGCTGGATGTGGCAAAAGAGCTGCAGCTGCCCGAAACCGATCTGGCCGTGGCCTCGATTCCACTGGATGGCCCCGGGCAAGCCCGCTTCATGAACGCCGACATGCCATTGAACCCCGGTTCCATCATGAAGGTCATCACCACCTACGCCGCGCTGGAATTGCTGGGCCCCACGTTTCAGTGGCACACCCGCCTGTATACCGACGGCACCATTGAAGACGAAACGCTGAACGGCAACCTGTATTTTGTCGGCAGTGGCGACCCCAAACTCACCGAAGAACGGCTGTGGCTGCTACTGCGTGAGTTACGCGCCATGGGCGTCAAACATATCGCCGGTGATCTAATTCTCGATGGCAGCGTTTTCAACCTGCCCAATGGCATCGCCGACTTCAATGATGACGGCGACAACCCCAATGCGCCCTTCCTGGTGGAGCCCAATGGCCTGCTCACCAACCTGAATGTACTGCGCATCCGGGCCCGTGCAGACAACCGGGGTATTCACACCTGGACCGAACCCGCGCTGGACGGTATCACCATCGACAATCAGCTGGTGTTCCGTGACTACGGGCACTGCCCGCGACGCTATCAATTCGACTATGAACCTCACTTGGCTGAAGACGGCACCACCACGATTACCGTCACTGGCGTACTGCCCAAAGGCTGCAGCACCAGCAGCTACCTGTCCGTGCTCAGCCAACAAGCCTATACCGGTGCCCTGCTGACCAGCCTGTGGCAGCAGCTTGGCGGCACCCTGGCCGGCACCACACGGGAAGGCCTGCGTCCCCGGGAAGACACTGAACTGCTGGTGACCACCTCCTCGCGGGATCTGGTCACCATGGTCCGCGATATCAACAAGTGGAGTAACAACGTGATGGTGCGCCAGGTGTTCCTGACCCTGGGCGCCAGACATCGCCAGCCCGGAGACAAGGATGATCTGGCCGCTGCGGAACGGGAAATCCGTGCCTGGCTGGCCAGCAAGGGCATCGACAACCGAACCATGGTGTTTGAAAACGGCGCGGGTCTGTCACGCATCGAGCGCATCACCGCCCGGCAAATGGCCCTGTTGCTGCAACATGCCTGGGAAAGCCGCTTTGCTGCAGAACTGATCGCCTCACTGCCACTGGTGGCCATGGATGGCACCATGCGCCGCCGGCTGGGCAACGCCGATATGGCCGGCATGGGCCACATTAAAACCGGCTCCCTGCGTAATGTCCGTTCCATCGCCGGGTTTACCCGCGATGAGGACAACACCACCTGGGCGGTAGTCGCCATGGTCAACAACCCTCGCGCGTGGCAAACCGAGCCGGTACTGGACGCCTTCATTGAACAGGTGCACCTGTCGACCCGCCCACCCAGCATCAGTACCGCCAGCCAATAAAGGGCCCGCCCCGTCTTGCCATGATGGTCACGGGGTTCTCTGCTATGCTCCCGACACACTGAGACGTCTTGCAGCGCACGATTCAATGCACAACGCATGCAACAGGGTGCGCTGAGACATGGCAGAGAGCCCTACTATGATTACTGTGCATCACCTGGAAAATTCCCGTTCCCTGCGTATCGTCTGGCTGCTTGAAGAGTTGAGTCTGGACTACGAAATCAAGCATTACGCCCGCAACCCGAAGACCATGCTGGCCCCGGCCGAACTGCGCAAGATTCATCCTTTGGGCAAGTCCCCGGTGATCACCGACGGCGACACCGTCATTGCCGAATCCGGCACCATTATCGAATACCTGGTACATCGCTACGGCAACGGCCAATGGCAGCCCGCGCCAGAGGATGACCAATGGCTGAACTACCGCTACTGGCTACACTACGCCGAAGGCTCGCTGATGCCCTTGCTGGTCATGAAGCTGATCTTCAGCCATATCGCCAAAGCCCCCATGCCCTTTTTTGCCAAACCCATTGCCAAAAAAATCAGCGGCAAGGTCACCGGCACCATGCTGGACCCGCAGCTGAAAAATCACCTGGCTGTCATTGAACAGCACCTGGCAACGCAGACCTGGTTTGCCGGCGACACCCCGTCCGGGGCCGACATCCTGATGAGCTTTCCCCTACAGGCTGCCTCTGCCCGTGCGGACCTGAGCCAACTGCCTTCGATCCAGCGCTTTGTGGCACAGATGGAAGCACGCCCGGCCTACCAGAAAGCGGTGGAACGGGCTGGCCCACTGACGCCGATGCGTTAAATGCCACAGCCACCGGAAGACGCAATTCTTACAAGCTGGGCGGCCAATGCCGCCCCCTGGATTGCCCTGCTGCAAGGCAAAGGTATCGCCAGCCGCCAGATCACCAATCCGGCAATCGTCAACGCCATTAGTCGCTACCGGCCAGACTCGGTGCTGGATGTGGGCTGCGGCGAAGGGTGGCTCTGCCGGGCACTGGCGGCAGAAGATAACGCGCCGGCCACCGCGATCACCGGCGTGGATGTCATTCCGGCACTGGTGGAAAACGCGCAGGCACAACACTCCGACGGCACCTACCTGTGCAGTGACTATTCGCGATTATCCAGTGCCCTGAGCGGCCAGACATTTGCCGTTATCGTGTGCAATTTTTCACTCTTCGGCGAGGATTCCGTTGCGCAGTTACTGGCGACGCCAGGGCCTGTTAACACTACCGAGATGACGCCTGTTGATACAAACCCTGCACCCACTCATGGCCTGCAAAGGCGATTACCGTTCGGGCTGGCGCACCGGTAGCTGGGCCGGCTGTAGTGACGCCTTCCATGACGCCCCACCCTGGTATTTCCGTACGTTGTCGGACTGGCTGGCACTTCTTCAACAACAGGGATTGCGTGTTCACATGGAAGAACCGCTGGATCCGCAAACGCACACGCCATTGTCTGTCATCTTCCACGCCCGGTAGCCATACACCCTCCCGCTCCAGCCAGCTACAGTAATCCCACAAGCCATAACAAAGTCACGATGGTTAACCTTGCCCGTGCTTTATAGGATTGCCACAGAATCGTTCGCACTCCAACAATAATCACAGTGTGGCTGCCCCATGATACTGCTCTATTTTGCTGTCAGTTTTCTTCTCGGCCTGTTACTTCTGCAAGGCCTGAACCACCTCCTGCGCATCCGTTTTTCAACCACAAAGACTCCGTCGGCCATTCGCGTTCAGCAACCTGCCGATCGGGCCTGCGACGTTGATAACACTCTTCCCGCATTAAACCTGGCGCTGCTCTCCACCCGGTAACCCGCACAACACCGTTAACGCTTCATCGTAGCCTGAGGGTGATGAGGCAACACAAATATTCAAAAACTGTTAAACCAGCGAACCAAACGGCAAAAGCGTATTCTAAGCAGTAATATAGAAGGGAAACCTGCAAGGGAGTGATATTCATGAAGACTTATTTCGCCGCCGCTGTTCTCGGCTGCACCGTTGCGTTTGCCGGCTGCCAGAGCCAACCGGAAGCGCCGATTAATCCTACCGCACAGAAAGAAATCTACAGCGGGATGCTCCCCTGTGCAGACTGCTCGGGCATTCGTACCACCCTGACCCTGTACCGCGATCAGCACGACAGCCCTACCCGATTCGAGCTGCGTGAAGAGTACATGAGCGGCTCCACCGTGAAACTGAATGCCGTGGAACGGGGTAACTGGGCATCGCGCAAATACCAGGAAGGCGTTACCCAGGAAGATGTCTACACCATCAACCCAGAGGCCGATGACGACACCCAACGCCAATATCTCAAGGACGCGGTCAATGCCATCGAGCAACTGGACCAGTCCGGCAACCGGATTGAATCGAACCTGAATTACCGTTTGCTCAGCAAATAATCCGTATCGATGGGACGAAAAAGGCGCTTCGGCGCCTTTTTCGTTCCCGCTCCCCCTCGCAGCCCTTTTACCTGCGGCACTTTGCCGCTACCTGTGAATACATCCCAAATAGGAATGACTTGCATTAAGAAGGTAAAACTCTTAGTATTGCGAACCCTATTCAACCCTTGACGCTCATGTAATTGCCGCGCGCCACCCTGTGATTTCCTGTCATCGGGCTTCCATTATTACGCGGTAGACTACATAAGCCTTTGTGTACCCAAGACCGGGCACCTGATCATTTGCCCATAGCTGGAGTTTTCCATGCCCCCAATTTCCCTGCACTTGCCGGAATGGTTTGTCAGTGGCGGCGCCACCATGTGGGTCCTCGCCCTGTTGTCCGTGATTGCCCTGGCCACGCTGATTTCCAAGATCCTGCAATTTGCCCGTATCCGCCCCGGCAACAGCCGCCAGGCGGACCAGCTGCTCAATGCTCTGCGTCAGGGCAAACAGCCCGGCGAGCCGGGCAAGCTCAACAGCCCCATCGACCGGGTTCTGTGGCAGTGCTGGCAGAACCGCAATCTGGACGAAGCCGCCTGGCAAGAAGAAAGCCTGCGCCTGGCGCGCAGCGGCCTGGATGAACTGCGCGGCGGCCTGCGGGTGCTTGAAGTGATCAGCGCCATCGCCCCGTTGCTGGGCCTGCTGGGTACCGTATTCGGCATGATCGGCGCTTTCCAGGCACTGGAAACCGCTGGCTCACAGGTGGATCCCTCGATTCTTTCCGGCGGTATCTGGGAAGCCCTGCTGACCACCGCCGCCGGCCTCACCGTGGCGATCCCGACTCTGGCCGCATTCCACTGGGCCGACCGCAGCATCGAGCAATGCCGCGAAAAGATGCAGGACCGCTTGTCTCGCCTGAAAGTACTGCGCAACAACCACACGGCTCCCGAACCTCTGGAAGAGGATCGCGACCCGTCGGTGTCGCATGCATATTGAACCGGAGCGTCATCGCACGCCCTTTATCAGCCTGACACCCCTGATTGATGTGGTGTTCATCCTGCTGGTGTTCTTTATGCTTGCCACCCGTTTCGGGCAATACCATGACTTGCCCGTGAATGTGCAGCCTGCAGACAGCACCGAGCAGCCGGATGAACACTGGCTGGTGATTGAAGTGCAGGCCAGCGGTATGCTGACGCTCAACGGCGTCAGCTTTACCCCGGCCGCCGTGGCAGACCGCCTGGACACCAGCAAGAGCAAGGTGTGGGTCACGGTGAATCCGGACGCCACCCTGCAACAGGCACTGACCGCCGTGGATGCCATGAAGGCCGCCGGCGTTCACGATGTCCAACTGGAGCTGTTGCCATGATGATCATGGAAACCTCATCACGCAGACCACCCCTGGAGCCGGTACTGCCGCTGATCAATGTGGTCTTCCTGTTGTTGATCTTCTTCATGCTGGCCGGGCAATTGGCCAAGCGCCCCACCGTGGCGGTAGAAGCCCCCATGAGCCAGACCGCCAACGGCGAGGAAGCCCGGGACAAGCTGCTGCTGGTAATGCAGAACGATGGGCAATGGTTTGCCGAAGACAGCGCCGAGCCGTTAAGCGAAGAGGCATTACTGGCCCTGCTTGGCGACAATCCGGAAGAAGCGGAAGTCCGCCTGCTGGCCGACGCAGGGATCACCATGCAAGCCTTGCGCGAACGCCTGGAAACCCTGCAAGGCATGGGTGTGGAGCAGGTTCGCCTGGTCACCCAGAGCGATGCCGCCACTGAAAGTGCAAGCGAGGAGGCACCATGAAACCTCGCAATTTTTCCGCCTGGGTTATCTCTATTCTGGTCCACGTCAGTGTGCTGGTCACCGTCGGGGCCATGACCCTGGCTGGTGGCCGCCCGGCCAAGCCCGGCGTGAGCGAAATTGCCATCAACCTGTCGGCACCGCCGGCCCCGAAACCCGCTGCGCCAGCGCCACAACCCAAGGCCCAGCCTGCGCCGCAGCCAAAGCCAAAGCCGAAGCCGAAGCCCAAACCAAAACCCAAGCCCAAACCGGTAGCGAAGCCAAAACCGAAACCGGAACCCAAACCAGAGCCCGTCCCCGAGCCGCAAGTGGCCGAAACCACGCCAGCGGAAACCGAGGATAATAACGCCGAAGAAGAGGTTTCAGCACAACCTTTGACCCAGGGCGCCAAAGGCATGGCAGGCGACCCCGGCAAAGGGGTGCATCAATCTGGTGACACGGAAAATGCGCTCAACAAGTACCTGGCCAAGGTGCGCGACACGATTGATTACAACAAGCAGTATCCGCACCGGGCCAAGATGCGCCGCCAGCAAGGAACCGTAAAAGTGTCCTTCGTGATCAATGCCTCCGGCCGCGCTGAGCAGGTAGAAATCACCGAAAGCTCCGGTAGCCGCATTCTCGATCGCGCCACCAGGGAACTGGTTGCACGTCTGCGCTTTGATGCCCCGCCCAAGGAACTGGATAGCGGCAGCGTTCCGGTGAAGGTCATCGCCCCGGTAGACTACGACCTGAACAACAGCTGAACAGAGCGGTGCCCTGCACCGCCACAGTTGATCCCCTCCCCGCCAGTCATTACTGTTTAATTCAATAACGTTAAACCGCTGGCGGAACGGCATCCGTTCCTGTTCTGCCCCCTTCGCGTTTTCTACCGGACTACCAAGGAAGGCCTGTGAGCCCATTAACTCTGGCATTACTGCTCAGCCTGGCCGCCGGCCTGAGCATGGCCGTCGGCGCACTGATTGCCGTCAAACAACATATCGCCCGTGACTGGCTACGCCAGGAAGTTCGCCATACCGTGATTGCCTTTGGCGGTGGCGCCCTGCTGGCTGCCGTGGCGCTGGTGCTGGTGCCGGAAGGGGCAAAACATCACACCCCGTTCTCCGCCACCCTGATGTTTGTCGGTGGCGGCGTGGTGTTCATGCTGATCGATCGCGCGCTCGCCGCCAAAGGGGGCGCCATGTCGCAATTGCTGGCCATGCTTCTCGATTTTGTTCCCGAAGCTATCGCACTGGGCGCCGCGCTGGCAGTGGGAGGCGGCCAGGCGTTTCTGCTGGCGTTCCTGATTGGCATGCAGAATCTGCCGGAAGGGTTCAACGCCTACCGTGAAATACGTGATAGCGGCGGGCTTGCCCCGGGCAAGATCATTCTCGCCTTTGCCGGGCTATCCCTTCTTGGGCCTGTCAGCGCCTGGCTAGGCTTTGCGGTATTGGTAAACATGCCAGTCATACTGGGCGGCATTATGCTGTTTGCCAGCGGCGGCATTCTCTACCTGATTTTCCAGGACATCGCCCCGCAAGTTCCACTGAAGCGGTCCTGGGCGCCGTCACAGGGCGCTGTTGCCGGATTTGCCCTGGGTTTGGTGGGGCATCTGTTGGTGCAGTGAGTTGGGGCTATTATAGAACGGAGCGTAGCGGAGTAACGCACGTCGTTCCGTGCGGCCCGAAGGGTGAGCGAAGCGAATAACGCCGCTTGTGGCGCGAACCGAGCGACAGCGAGGCGAGAGAAATCAACGATATCGACCCTTCTTTCCGGCGCTGTCGAGCACTGATCTCCCCGATCGCCCTGCGGGTGATTTCCTTGCTTCGCAAGGTTCGCACCTCGAGAGGTACTCCTACAGTCGCGTCGTAGCCAGGCCGGGGTTATTCTCCCCAGCGTTTCACCAGGGTCTGCTCCACACCAAGATGATCGAGTAACCGGGCCACCATGAAATCCACCAGATCGTCCACGCTTTGTGGCTGGTGATAGAAACCCGGCGCGGCGGGCATGATGGTGACACCGAGGCGGGAAAGTTTGAGCATATTTTCCAGATGAATCGCAGAAAAAGGCGATTCGCGGGGCACCAGAATCAACTTGCGCCCTTCCTTGATCGCCACATCCGCAGCGCGCTCAATCAGGTTATCACTGGTGCCCGTGGCAATGGCAGACAGGGTTCCGGTGGAACAGGGGCACACCACCATGGCCGCGGGGGCACCACTGCCGGAGGCAACCGGCGCGGTCCATTGTTCCAGCCCGCAGACGACCAGCCGTCCCTTGTCGGTCTTTACCCACTCACGCAAGGCCTGCTCAGCCTGGCCAGTACCTGCAGGAAGCTTCAGTTCGGTTTCCGTACCAATCACCACACGTGCGGCCTTGGACAGCAGCACAAAAACCTCGCAGTCCGCATCCAGCAGACACTGCAGCAATCTCAGGCCATATGGCGCTCCGGAAGCGCCCGTAAAGGCAAGCGTAATGCGTTGAGTCATGAGCCCATCCCGACGCCTCTGGCCATCATCGCCGCCAGAATCGGCATCAGAATGACCAAATGAATTTCCGCCACCAGCACACCGCGCAGGTTGCGTTGCAGCTTGTCATCGATTTCCGGTACGTGGCCGGCTTTCACCGATTTTCGCCAGCCCAGCAGCACCTTGGTGGGATACAGGCTTAGCAAGGCGATCAACACAAACAGCGTGACCTTGCCATGGAACCAGGGGTTCGCCAGATAGAAGTTCCAGCCTTTTTCCGTCCAGCCCGCCCGGGCCAGGCCGCTGATCAATACCACCAACGCCGACAAGCCGTAGCCGATATCCAACCACAATAACGTGCGCACATTGCGCTCATTGATCCCCGTCCGCCACAGCAACAGCTCGCCATACAGGCAAGCAAACAACATCAGAATGCTGAGGTAATGGACCGAAGCCCAGAGTACAGACCAGAACATGGCAACCTCCTTGAAACCGCATCACGGCGCACGCTTCACGCTACAACGCATTGCCGCTTGTGGCGTGAAGCGTGCAGCGTTTATTCAGCCAACGCATCCAGCAGTTTCTGGTGAATGCCGCCAAACCCGCCGTTGCTCATCACCACCACATTCAACGGCTCACCTTTGTGGCTCACTACTTTGGCCACAATCTCATCCAGCGATTCACTGACCGATGCGGGCACTGGCGCCTCGCTGAGCACCGAATCCAGCGACCAGTCCAGGCCCGGTGGCTG
>NZ_LWEZ01000534.1:0-967 GCF_001634945.1 Alcanivorax sp. HI0044 | reverse complement strand
CGGCGTTGGGCGTCCGGCGTTATTTCAATGTGGTTTCCCACTCGTCGGCCTTGAAGCCGGCGAGAATGAAATCGTTGCTTTGCAAAATCGGGCGCTTGATGACAGACGCATTTTCCATGGCCAGATTGACGGATTTCTCCGTGTTCATGGATTCCTTGACAGCATCGTCCAGTTTGCGCCAAGTGGTGCCGCGTTTGTTGATCACGGTTTCCCAACCCAGGGCTTCCAGCCATTGGCGTAATCGTTGTTCCGGCACGCCTTCTTTCTTGTAGTCGTGAAAGTGATAGGCCACGCCGTTGTCATCCAGCCATTTCATGGCTTTCTTCATGGTATCGCAGTTCTTGATACCGAAGACGGTCAGTTCCATGGAAAACCTATAAAGCAGTTGAAAGTTCAAAGTTCAAAGTTGAAACGCGGGCACGGTTATTATTCCTGCTTCAGCCTGTCTCGCGCTTTTCAACGTTTAACTTTCATCTTGTAACTCATCCAGCAACGCCTTGATCCGCTGGGCGCCTTCAATACATTCCTCCAGCGGGGCCACCAGCGCCATGCGTACCCGGTTTTCCCCCGGGTTTTTACCATTGATGGTGCGTGATAAATAGCGGCCGGGTAACACGGTGACGTTGTGTTCGGCCTGCAAACGCTGGGCGAAAGCTTCGTCACTGATGGGCGTTTTAGGCCACAAATAGAAGCCCGCTGCCGGGGCGGATACCTTAAGGGGGCCGCCAAGAATGTCCAGTACTGCGTCGAATTTTTCCCGATACAGTGCCCGGTTGGTTTGTACATGTTTTTCGTCATTCCAGGCGGCGATGCTGGCCAGCTGGTGATGAATGGGCATGGCACAACCGTGATAGGTGCGGTAACGCAGAAACCGTTGCAGCACTTCGCTGTCGCCGGCGGCAAAACCGGAGCGCAGCCCGGGCAGATTGGAGCGCTTGGACAGGGAGTGGAAGACCACGCAACGGCG
>NZ_LWEZ01000533.1:0-714 GCF_001634945.1 Alcanivorax sp. HI0044 | reverse complement strand
TTGACGACAAAGGCTGCCAGCAATACCTGGACAAGGACGTAAAAGAAACCCTGTACGTTGAATTCGGCCACGATAAAGCCGAAGTCCGTCAGACTTCTTACCCGTCTCTGGAAAACCTGGCCGAAGGTATGCGTCAGTACCCGTCCGCCAACCTGGTACTGGAAGGTCACACTGACAGCACCGGTTCTGCGGCTTACAACAAGAAACTGTCCCAGCAACGTGCAGATGCTGTGAAGACCGTACTTGTTGATCACTTCAACGTAAGCGCGGACCGCATCACCACCGTAGGTTACGGCGAAGAGAAGCCTATCGCTGACAACAAAACCAGCGAAGGCCGCGCCGAAACCGTCGCGTGGAAACCATCATGAAAGCCACCACCAAGGAAGCGCAATTCCAGTAAGGAATTACGCTGACTAAAAAAGGGGCCGGTTTTTTACCGGCCCTTTTTTTGTGCCGCGCTGTGGCCGCAACACGGTTCACGCAGGCATGTAACACGCTAAAAACGTGGCAGGCATGCGCGTTGTGGGAACAAAGCCGCTAACCGGTTTCGCCCAACCTCACCTATCGCTACTTTTTCCGGCGTTCAGCAAAGAAACCTTTGAGCAGTAGCGCACTCTCTTCTGCCAACACGCCCCCCTCCACGTCCATCCGATGATTGTAGAAATCCACCGACGGCAGTTGTAGCTGGCTTTCGCACACCCCTGCACGGGGCTC
>NZ_LWEZ01000532.1:0-990 GCF_001634945.1 Alcanivorax sp. HI0044 | reverse complement strand
CCCGTCCATGGGACTGGCTTTAATCATAGCCGGATTTAGCCGGTTTCGTTAGTGCCGAATACCGGTACCACGATGCAGCAACCACAGCGCAAATAAGTAGAAAGCGATCACAAACGCCAGAATGGCCCCCAGGGAAGCGTATACATTCACGTCGCTCACGCCCAGCACCCCGTAACGGAAGGCATTGACCATATAGACGATGGGGTTGGCAAGGCTCACCGCCCGCTAGAACTCCGGCAGCAGATCAATGGAATAAAAGACCCCGCCCAGGTAGGTCAGCGGTGTCAGGATAAAGGTGGGGACAATGGAAATATCGTCAAACTTGTTGGCGAAAATCGCATTGATAAAGCCCCCCAAAGCAAACAATGCTGCCGTGAGAATCACCACCGTGATGGTGATAAAAACGTGCTGCATGGACAGGTGAGTAAAGAACAGGCTGAGCAGGCTGACAATCAGTCCCACCAACATGCCACGCACCATACCGCCGACAATATAGCCGTTGAGAATCACATGAGACGGCATCGGCGACACCAGCATTTCCTCAATGGAATGCTGGAATTTGGTGGAAAAGAACGAGCTCACCACATTGCCGTAACTGTTCTGGATTACGCTCATCATGATCAACCCCGGCACGATGTACTGCATGTAATCGAACCCGCCCATATCGCCGATACGACTGCCAATCAGGTTGCCGAAAATCACGAAATACAGCGTCATGGTAATCGCTGGCGGCAGCAGCGTCTGCGGCCAGATACGGGTAAAACGGCGAATTTCCTTGGTTACCAGGGTCAGAAATGCCACCCATTGCTCACGAGCACTCATGATGCTTGCTCCCCCGGCAGGTTCTGCTCGACCAGCCGCACAAACAATTCTTCCAGCCGGTTTGCCTTGTTGCGCATACTCATGACGTCAAAATCGAGCCGCGCCAGCTCCACAAACAGGGTATTGAGGCTTTCGCTTTTCGGCACCGCCACTTCCAGCGTCTTGGCA
>NZ_LWEZ01000531.1:0-1464 GCF_001634945.1 Alcanivorax sp. HI0044 | reverse complement strand
GGTCTCCGGGTTACCGACCAGATCGTCTCGCCAGGGCATTCGGACCCGGACGCACTCTTCAGTAGCGCTGACAACCTCAAGCCCAAGCACAACAGAGTGGCGGACGGAATCCAGGAAGCGATTGCATATGTCCTGGCGTGTATACGGAAGTGTTTTTTCTGTCACGGCGGCCAATGTCTCCAGCTGATATCCGGGGCAAGATTAACCGCTGGCGGCTAATCTGCAAGTGTTACCGTTTTACCATAGAAACGGCCTTGCTCTCTGCTAGGGAACCTTTGAATAACTCCTTGCATGCTCAGTCTTTCAGACTGGCTCGCAATCTAGGCGCGATTTTGATGGCATGCTGGTTGCCTGTCGAAAAAGCGCAACAACGAGTGCGGGCCAGCCTGAAAGACCCGGAGGGCGCGGCCTGAAGCGCACATCTGCTGCGCCTTTTCTCTAAGAAAGGGAACCACCCTGTCTGTCGAGACAAGGCGCAACAGCTGCACGCTTCAGGTCACGCTGAGTACGCAAGGAGTTATTCAGAGGTTCCCTAGGCTTCTCCGCCCATTTCAGGAGTCGTTTTGAATGGCTACATCACGATTAAAGAACAGCCTGCGGGCCGTTGGCCACATTGTTGAACGCAGGCGCCACCCGCAACGCTTTATCCAGGTGGATAAATGCCCGTGGGATGAAATTTATCGTGATGGCATCATGGCTGTACGCCATTACAGCCTGCCACCGGTGACCGAAGTCCCGCTTAACGATGACGTCCTGCTGGTTTCCGCCGACAAGCACCGCATCCCCCTGCTGCTGGTGCCTGCGCTGGGCATTCATTGTTGGACCTACGACTTGATGCCCAACCGCTCCATGGTCCTTTACCTGATGGCCCGCGGCTACGATGTATATCTGGTGGACTGGGGGAAACCGTCCAACGCCAATCGCAGCCTGGACCTGGACACCTATGTAAACCGGTGGCTTCCCTCTGCGGTGGATGCCGTAAAGGCCCATGCGGAAACCGAAACCATCAACATGATGGGCTACTGCATGGGCGGGCTGCTTTGCCTGATGTATCTGGGCGGCCACCATGACGCACCTGTCCGCAGCCTGATCACCATTGCCAGCCCGGTGAATTTTCACAAGAGTGGACCGTTCGGCAAGGCGCTGGGCCTGGCCGCCATTCCCGCCATGCAGATCCACGACTGGTTCCAAATTCGTCTGGAGCCGCTCAGCGACAAGCTATTTCACATTCCCGCCAACCTGCTGACGCTGGGATTCAAGATGACCAATCCCCCCGGCGTGGTCCAGGCCTACATGGATCTGATCCGTAATCTTGGTGACCGTGAATACGTGACTGAGTACATGACCATGGGCCAGTGGTTCAACGATATGGTGGATTATCCCGGTGCGGTGGTCCGTGAGGTGATCGAGAAGATGATTCTGGCCAACAGCCTGGCTAGAGGGAAAATCCGGATCGGCGGGCGC
>NZ_LWEZ01000530.1:0-1147 GCF_001634945.1 Alcanivorax sp. HI0044 | reverse complement strand
TGGGTGTCACCTGGATTGAAAACCACTGTCAGCAAGGTTGCGGTGAGTCGTGGCAATGCGGGTCGTTACGATAGTCTCTATGGCAGCCAGGGGGTGGCCCCAATTTCAGACCATGATGCACTGGTGGTGTATTTTTCAATTAAGAGATAAAGAAAAGTGAGGGGTGTTGCGTGAAGCGTGAGGCATGTAGCGTCAATGAAAAAAGCGCCGCAGGGTTGCTTGCGTGCTTGCGAGGACCAGGGAGAGCCCTGCGGCGTAAACAGTGGGCGACCGCAGTCGCCCGAAGGAGCGTGTTTGATCTTGTGCCTTACAGGGCGAACTCGTAGGAAACGCTCATTACGACGTCGTCATCCCAGGTCTCTTCGCCGGCAACATCTTCCTGATCTACGATTTTGGACGCAGTAAAGGTGAACTGGTCGGTGACGGCGTAGCTCAGATCCACGTGGGTGTAATCTGCCAGGGTGCCATCGACTTCCGGATCGCCATCGAAGTCGTAGTAACCTGCACTAATACCGTATTTGTCGTAGCCGTAGCCCAGTGCGAAGTAGTTGTCCTTGTTGTCTACGGCGTTGTCGCCGTGGCCTACTTCGCCAACCCCGATGAAGGCATCGGCGCTGAAGCCGGCAAAGCCTGCACCCACATGCACTTCTTCGAAGTCAGCACTGGAAGCCGGATCAGTGGCACCGGTGCCGCCGGAGGTGTAGTTGTAATCGATGTAGCTGATGTCATAGCTGAAGCCGCCGGCTTCGCCACCAAAACCCGCGTACAGGTCATACTCGGTGTCGTCGGTTTCAGAGGATGCCCAAGCGCCTGCGTACAGGCCGGAAGCGTGGGCGTAATCCACACTGCCGTATACCGCTGCGCCGTCAGTCAACTGCTGACCACGCCACAGGTACTGGCTGGATGCACCCAGGGTGCCGCTGACTTCCGCCGCAGCAATGGCAGGGGCCAGGCTGGCAGCAATCACTGATGCCGCCAGAACGGTTTTCTTCAGACCAAATACGTTTTTCATGTGCAACCCTCTTAACAAGTCTAATTCGTTCAGTGTGCGCAGGTGACGCACCGCCAATTCGGCTCATCAGGGTTACTGCAGAGACTGTGCCAATTATTGTTATTCTTTTTATAACAATAATTTAGCTTGTTTTAG
>NZ_LWEZ01000529.1:0-727 GCF_001634945.1 Alcanivorax sp. HI0044 | reverse complement strand
AAACCCATTCCAGGCTGGTGGCGTTATCGCGTTCGGCGATGGTGGTCTGGTCATTATCCACGGGAACCAGCAGGCGGTGATCCACGCTGTCGTCGATGATCTGCTTGATGCGCTTCTTGATGTGACCAAAGTCGAAGACCATGCCCTGATCATCCAGGTCGCCGCTCAGTTCCAGGTCCACCAGCCAGGATTCACCCACCATGCCGCGCTTGGGGTGCAGGTAGGAGAAATCGGCGACGGTTAAATTTTCGACAAAAAGAGTGGCCATGCTGTTCCGGTTGATAATGATGGGTTTCGACAGGTCACTATAATGCCATTATTCTGGGCTGCCGCTAAGGTGCACAGCGCTTGCTGCGGACATTTTACGAGCAGTTATCGTAGTAGCTGTGAACCGGGGCACACCGGTTGCACAGTAAAGTGCACATGCTGTGACATGGCTACGGGGTTCCGACGTGGCTTTTCCGCTGACCCAACCGAGAGCAATTATGGCTGAAACGCTTTTCTCCAAGATCATCGACCGGGAAATTCCGGCCGATATCATCTTCGAAGACGACCAGTGCCTGGCCTTTCGGGATATCAATCCCCAGGCGCCCACCCATTTNCTGGTGATTCCCAAGAAGCCGATTGCCAAGCTGTCCGATGCTGAAGAGGCCGACCAGGCACTGCTGGGTCATCTGTTGCTGGTGGCCAGTCAGGTGGCCGGGCAGGAAGGGCTGGAGGATTTCCG
>NZ_LWEZ01000528.1:0-641 GCF_001634945.1 Alcanivorax sp. HI0044 | reverse complement strand
CCAGCCGCTCGGGAATCACCACCGGAGTCCGGCTATGGATGCGTAACCGGCGCAGGTGGGGGATGCCTGCCAGGGCTTCCAGCAGTTGCTCAAGGCGCCGATTGTTCAGGGTCAGCGGATCGCCGCCACTGAGAATCACCTCATTAATATCCGGCCGCGCCGCCAGCCATTCCAGTGCCTGCTCCCAGCGCTTGCCGCTTAGATGTGTCTGGTAAGGAAAGTGCCGCCGAAAGCAGTAACGGCAATGCACCGCGCACGCCCCGGTGACTACCAGCAGTGCCCGCCCATGGTACTTATGCAACAGGCCCGGCACCGCCGTGTGCTCGGCTTCCTCCAGCGGGTCAGCACTGTATCCCTGCTGGAGCTGGCGCTCCTCAGGCGCGCTGAGCACTTGCCGCAACAGCGGATCATTCGGGTTGCCCCGCTCGATCAGGTCCACGTAGCGACGCGGCACCCGCAAGGGAAAATCGCCTGCCGCCGCCAGGCTGGCGGGCAGGTCCTGCGGAGTCAGTCCCAGCTGCGCAAACAGCTCCGCCGGGTCGGTAATCAGATCGGCCTGCTGGCGCTGCCAGTCCGGCAACTCCCAACCGGCCGCTTCCTGCGTTATCATTGCCAGCCTTTCCAATGCCATACATCAACCT
>NZ_LWEZ01000527.1:0-1257 GCF_001634945.1 Alcanivorax sp. HI0044 | reverse complement strand
TCCGCGGCAACTGGTGCCCGTTGTGTATGGCACAGATTCGTGAAGTGGCAGCGCAATATCAGTCGTTGCAGGATCAGGGTGTACGGGTGGCGTTGATCAGCCCGCAGTCCCACAGCCAATCTGCGGATCTGGCAAAGCAATTTCAGGTGGATTTTGAATACCTGCGCGATGATGACAATCAGGCGGCGCGTGCTTTAGGTATTGTCGATGCGGGTGGTACCCCGGCCGGGCTGGAGGCGCTGGGCTACGACAGTGACACCGTTATGCCAACGGTATTTATCGTGGATGGCGAAGGCCGGCTGGTGTATCAGCACCTGACAGACAATTACCGGGTTCGCCCAGAGCCTGATCTGTTTATTCAGGTGTTGCGAGAGAAAGGATTAATAGACGGTTAATAAAGGCAGGGGTGAGCTAAGAGCTACGCTCGCTTCGATAAAGAAAGGCGGAAAAGTTACTCGGCATCTGCTTTTCTACGAAGCCGCTGTAGGAGCACCGTTTAGGGTGCGAACCGGGTGCGAACCGAGCGAAGCGAGGACATCGTCCGCAGGACGATCCAAGCCAGAAGCTAAAACTCTGCCGCTTTCTTTAATCATCCGGGCCTTTCAGCGACAGCTTCGGTAATTCCTCACCGCATTGCAGGCAAAAGCGGGCATCGGGCTCGTGGGAATGGCGGTGGCATCCCGGGCATTCACGTTCATAGCGCATGCTCACGCGGGCGGCGGAAATTTCCGCGGTGACGATACCGGTGGGCACGGCAATAATCGCGTAGCCGGTAATCATGGCCAGGGAAGCAATCAGCTTGCCGAACGGCGTCTGCGGTGAAATGTCGCCATACCCTACGGTGGTAATGGTCACGATGGCCCAGTAAATACTTTGCGGAATACTGGAAAAACCGTTCTCCGGGCCTTCCACCACATACATGAGGCTGCCGAAGATAATAATCACCACGAATACGGAGAACATGAACACCGCGATCTTGCGGCGGGTGCGCACCAGGGCGATGCCAAGCTGGTTGGCTTCGCCCATGAATTTGGCCAGCTTCATGACCCGGAACACGCGCAGTACCCGCAGCGCCCGGATGGTAAGCAGGTAATTGGAACCGGGGATGAACAGGCTCAGATAGGTCGGGATGACGGACAGTAAATCCACCACCCCGAAAAAGCTGCGTGCATAGCGCAGCGGTCGGTCGCTGACCCAAAGGCGAATGGCGTATTCCACCGTAAAAAGCAGAGTGAAAAACCACTCCGCCGCGTACAA
>NZ_LWEZ01000526.1:0-941 GCF_001634945.1 Alcanivorax sp. HI0044 | reverse complement strand
CCGATAACGATCATCCGATGGCATATGCAGTGCGTGCCGAGATTCGTGATGGTAATGGGCGTTTGCTCTGGACGACGACTCAGCGGCACACGGTGGAGCTGGGCGACAAGGAAGCGAACCAGAATATGACAATCATGCTGGAGCGTGTTGCAAACGAGGCGCCGGCCCAACCCGTCACCGGGAAGGCGCAAGCCAAAGCCGGCGGGGCCAGCTTCTGGGCGGTCGGTAACGAACCCGGCTGGCACCTGGCGGTTTATCCGGAGAAGCGGTTGGTCTTTGTGTGGGACTACGGTAATAACAGCATGACGACCCCGAACCCGGGCGCCAAGACCGAAGGGACGGAAACCATTTATATGGCGAGCAGCGAGGCCGGTTCCCTGAAAGTGGAAATCAGCGAGCAGGACTGTGAAGACGTGATGAGCGGTGAAGCCTTTCCCTATCAGGTGAAAGTGACCCGCAACAGCACCTTGTACAGCGGTTGTGGCCAGGATCTATAACCCGGATTTCTGCTAGCATTAACACGGGTGGCCGGAAGGGGCCGCGTTCATAACGAAAAAAGGATGGCCGGAATGTTGAGTTACGTGGCCCTTGGCCTGCTGGTTTTTGTAGGGCTGGTGCTGTTTTACGGCATCATCGCTATTCACGATATCCCATACGAAATTTCGAAAAGTCGTAATCATCCACATCAGGACGCGATCCATGTCGCCGGGTGGGTGAGCTTGTTTACGTTACATGTGCTGTGGCCGTTCCTGTGGATCTGGGCCACCCTGTATCGGCCTGAGCGTGGCTGGGGCTTCCAGGAGGTTAAGCAACAACAAGCGACGGATGAATCGCGTATTTCCGCACTTCAGGAAAAACTGGACGACCAGGCCGAGCGGCTAACCCTGCTAGAACAGGCAGTGGCAGAGAAGAGTCTCCAGAACGGGGAGGGCAGTCTCTAA
>NZ_LWEZ01000525.1:0-688 GCF_001634945.1 Alcanivorax sp. HI0044 | reverse complement strand
CTTCATGCCCACCAGGATGCCCTCGGTCACCACGATGGCATTGTCTACCAGCATGCCCAGGGCAATGATCAACGCCCCCAGGGAAATCCGCTGCAAATCAATGGCCATCATTTTCATGACGATGAAAGTGCCCAGAATGGTAAGCAGCAACACCCCGCCCATCAGGATGCCGGAACGCACCCCCATGAACACCAGCAGCACCGCAATCACAATGGCCACCGCTTCACCCAGGTTGAGCATGAAGGCGCTCACCGAGTTATCCACTTCTTTGGGCTGGTTGTAGACCGTCGCCAGCTGCATGCCGACCGGGCGCTGGTATTCCAGCTCCGCCAGGCGCTGATCCACCCGGCCCCCCACGTCCACCACGTTCACGCCGGAGGCAAAAGAAATGCCCATGGTCAGCGCCGGACCGGCATTAAAGCGGTACAGATGGTTGGGCACTTCCGCATAGCCACGTTCGATGGTGGCCACGTCGCGCAGGTAGACCAGCTCGCTGGCACCGGGCTCAGAAATCAGCAAATCCCCCATGCTCTGCACAGAAGGAAATTCACCCGTGGGATAAATACGGATGTATTCATCACCCACCCGTACCTTGCCCGCCGGATTCACCGTATTCTGGGTCTGCAGCAGGCCAAAGATCCGGTCCGGGCTGATGCCCAGCGATGCCAGCCGGGTACGGGAAATTTCC
>NZ_LWEZ01000524.1:0-16639 GCF_001634945.1 Alcanivorax sp. HI0044 | reverse complement strand
CTGCATCTGGAAAGCCAGGATCTGTATGACCCCAAGCTGGATGTGGTGGAGCTGCGCGCCCGGGTGGGCATGGTGTTCCAGAAGCCCAACCCCTTCCCGAAATCCATTTATGACAACGTGGCCTATGGCCCGCGTATTCACGGCCTGGCCAACAAGAAATATGACCTGGACGAAATCGTGGAAACCAGCCTGCGCAAGGCCGGGCTGTGGGAAGAAGTGAAAGACCGTCTGCACGCACCAGGCACGGGCCTGTCCGGCGGTCAGCAGCAGCGTCTGTGTATTGCCCGCACCATTGCGGTGAGCCCGGAAGTGGTGCTGATGGATGAGCCCTGTTCCGCGCTGGATCCCATTGCCACCGCCAAGATCGAAGAGCTGATCAGCGAGCTGAGCGAGTCTTATACCATCGCCATCGTGACTCACTCCATGCAGCAGGCCGCGCGGGTATCGCACCGTACCGCCTATTTCCACCTGGGTCGTCTGGTGGAAATGAATGATACCGAGACTGTGTTCACCAAGCCCGAACACGATCTGACGGAAGCTTATATCACTGGCCGCTTCGGTTAACGCGCGGGTAAGGAGAGCAAGAGAATGGACCGTATGCATTTTGGCGAGCATAGCTCGACCCAGTTTAACGAAGCGCTGGAATCCATCCGTAACCACCTGATGGAAATGGGTGGTCTGGTGGAAAAGCAGGTAGTGGATGCGCTTCAGGCATTGCTGCAGGCAGACTCGGCGCTGGCAGAAAAAGTGATAGAAACCGAAGACCGGGTCGATAATCTGGAAATTCTGATCGACGAGCAATGCACCAAGGTGTTGGCGCTGCGCCAGCCGGCGGCGTCGGATTTGCGTTTGATTATTGCCGTGTCCAAGGCGGTGTCCGACCTTGAACGCATTGGTGATGAGTCAGCCAAAATTGCCCGCATGGGGCTGCAGTTGGCGGAAGAAGGCGAGTCGCCCCGCGGTTATGTGGAAGTGCGCCATATCGGTAACCATGTGCGCAACATGCTGCGCGATTCCCTGGATGCCTTTGCCCGCTTCGATGCCCAGAAAGCGTTGGCCGTGGCCGCCGAAGACAAAGAAGTGGACCTGGAATATCGCAGCGCCATGCGCTCGCTGGTCACCTTCATGATGGAAGATCCGCGGGCCATTTCCCGGGTACTCAACATCATCTGGTCCCTGCGCGCCCTGGAGCGCATCGGCGACCATGCCCGCAATATCGGCGAACAGGTGATCTATCTGGTGGAAGGCAAGGATGTGCGCCATATCAGCATCGATGAGATCGAAAAGAAGCTGAAGGAATAAAGGCCGCTACGAGCTTCAAGCGGCGAGCTACAAGGAAAACCCGCTCCTGCGATCTTTTACAAGGCCGTGCCTGATCTTCGGGCGCGGCCTTTTTCTTTCCGTCATCGTCATGAAATCGCCCCGCGATGTTGAATGAAGCATGTTGCGTGTCGCGTATCATGTCGCTAATATCCGTATTTCCGAATATGCGGATATAAGGTTCGCACATGCTTACACCCACCCAGCTCTGCAAATGCCTCGGCGACGATATTCGCCTCAGCCTGATCTGCCTGCTGCACGGTCAGGGGGAGGTCTGCGTGTGCGATCTGGTGGAGGCCATGCAGGCGCCGCAGTCCACTGTGTCTCGCCACCTGGCCCAGCTGCGCCAGTGCGGGTTGGTGGTGGCTCGGCGGCAGGGTACCTGGATGCATTACCGCGTTAATCCGAATCTGCCCGCCTGGGCACAGCAGACGTTGGCAAGTCTGGTATCACCGGCCTGCGACGCCCTGTCCCTGACACTTCCTGTCTCTGCCTGCTGCGAGAACTGACATGCAACTGCAACCCATGACGATCCTGGTACTGTGCACCGGCAATTCCTGCCGTTCCATTATTGGTGAAGCGTTGATCAATGCCCTGGGCGAAGGCCGTTTTCGGGGACTCAGTGCCGGCAGCCATCCCACCGGTGAGGTGAACCCGGGGGCGCTGGCGGTACTGAGACGCCATGGTATTACTCCGCAAAACCCGGCCTCCAAGTCCATGGACGATCTGGCCGATGAAACTATCGATCTGATCATTACCGTCTGCGACAGCGCTGCCGGAGAAGCCTGCCCGGTGTGGCTGGGGGATGTGCCCAAACTGCATTGGGGGTTGCCGGACCCGGCCCATGCGCAAGGCACGGACGAGGAGATTGCGGCGGCCTTTGAGGCCACCTACCGGCAATTGGAAAAACGGCTTCAGGCACTGTTCGCTGTGTCGCTGGATGATCTTGGCAAGACAGGTCTGGTGGCCTGCGGCGAACAAATCCACCGGGACATGGAGGACCTCTGATGCCGTTCTTCGAGCGTTATCTGAGTGTCTGGGTCGGCCTGGCGATTATTGCAGGGATGGCTCTGGGCTTGGCGGTGCCTCCGTTGTTCCAGGCGGTGGCGGCGTTTGAGTACGCCCATGTGAACCTGGCGGTGGCGGTATTTATCTGGGTGATGGTCTACCCGATGATGATCCAGATTGATTTCACCGCCATCAAGAAAGTGGGGCAGAACCCGCGGGGGTTGTTGCTCACTCTGGTGATCAACTGGTTGATCAAACCGTTTACCATGGCGGCGCTGGGCTGGTTGTTCTTCAAGGTCTTCTTCGCCGGCTGGGTGGATCCGCAAACCGCCACAGAGTATATCGCCGGCATGATCCTGTTGGGTGTGGCGCCCTGTACGGCCATGGTGTTTGTGTGGAGCCAGCTGACCAAGGGCGATGCCAACTACACCCTGGTGCAGGTGTCCGTAAACGACATCATTATGGTGTTCGCGTTTGCCCCTATTGCCGGCTTGTTGCTGGGTGTCAGCGACATTACTGTGCCCTGGGACACCTTGCTGCTGTCGGTGGTGCTCTATGTGTTGTTGCCGCTGATCGCCGGGTTTATGACCCGGCAATGGCTGGGCAGTGATGAGCGTGTGGCTCACTTTGTAGGGAGCCTCAAACCGGTCAGCGTCATGGGGCTGCTGGCCACGGTGGTGCTGTTGTTTGGCTTTCAGGCCGAAACCATTCTCGCCAAACCCATGGCCATCGTGCTGATTGCCATTCCGTTGTTGATTCAGACCTACGGCATTTTTGTTATCGCCTACTGGGCGGCAAAACGCCTGCGGCTGAAGCACAACGTGGCCGGCCCCGCCTGTTTGATTGGCACCAGTAACTTCTTCGAGCTGGCGGTGGCAGTTGCGATCAGTGTGTTCGGCCTGCATTCCGGTGCCGCCCTGGCGACGGTGGTCGGGGTGCTGGTGGAGGTGCCAGTGATGTTGTCGCTGGTGGCGATTGTGAATCGTACTTCGCACTGGTTCGAAAAAGACCAGTTGATAGTGGACAGTTGAAAGTTGACAGCTAAAACAGAAAGAGTCGCATTGATGCAAGATATTCCAAACCTTGAGCAGGACAGCTTCCAGGTACCAACCACGGATGAGGTGTTTCGTGATCGGCCGTCCAGTCACAAGCCGCGCATTCTGTTGCTGTATGGATCGTTGCGAACCCGTTCCTTCAGTCGGTTGGTGGTGATGGAGGCGGCGCGCTTGCTGGAGGCCATGGGCGCAGAAACAAAAATTTTCCATGCCGATGGGTTGCCGTTACCGGACAGCGAAGACGTGGCACACCCCAAGGTGCAGGAGCTGCGTGATCTGGTGACCTGGAGTGAAGGCATGGTGTGGTGCTCGCCGGAGCGTCACGGTGCCATGACCGGCATCATGAAAGCACAGATCGACTGGATTCCCCTGTCTATTGGGGCGGTTCGCCCGACCCAGGGCAAGACCCTGGCGGTGATGCAGATCAGCGGCGGTTCCCAGTCGTTCAACGCGGTGAATCAGCTACGTGTATTAGGGCGTTGGATGCGCATGGTTACGATTCCCAACCAATCTTCTGTGCCGAAAGCCTTCCTGGAATTCGATGAGAATGATCGTATGAAGCCGTCAGGGTTTTATGATCGCATCGTGGATGTGATGGAAGAACTGGTGAAGTTCACCTACTTGACCCGTGACCGCAGTGACTACCTCACCGATCGTTATTCAGAGCGCAAGGAGTCTGCCGAGCAGCTTATGGCGCGGGTGAATCAACGGAGTATGTAACAGGAGACACTGCACGCTTCATGCAACAGGCTTCATGCTCAAGCGGCAGCTTACTTTTATTCACAGCAAAGGCAGACAGGAATTATAACGATCATTGTCCGGTGCGTGGCGAAAGCATAGCCGTTGGTCTTGGCGGGTCAGCGTGTCGTCCTTGCCCGGTGTCCAGGGGTTGTCTGCCCGCTGTGATGTATCGGTATCACCCAGCGTTTTCAGTAACGCCATGCGCGCTTCCAGATGCACCAGTCGAAGCAGGTATTCCTTGAAATTCGGGGATGCGGTTTCCAGCAGAATATTACCGATGGGGTTGCGAATTGCCTCGCTCGTTGAGGTTGGTTCGGGCTGGAACGTATCAGCTTCAATAACGTCAACCGGCTGCTCCGACAGGTCTGCATAGTGCTGATAAAGCGGCAGCATGCGATTCACGCTGATGTTTTTTTTCAGGCCCGCCTTGAATTGTAGTTCCTCAAACCAGCTCGCGCTTTGTTGTCCCTCACGGTATTGCTCATGGAGAAAGAAATGCGCCATCAGCGAGAATTCTTTCTTCAATGGCGAATGAAAACTTCTTTCTGTCGGGCTCAATGACGCAAGATTCGGCGCGGACATTTTTCCCTGTTGAACCAGAAGCGCCACCAGTTGCAGTTTTTCGGCCAGCATGGCGTTGGCGATCATCTTGCTGATCAGGCTATGGTCCTGTGCCAGCCAGTGGCGAAGCTGCTGGATTTCTTTGCCGATGTTTTCCCCTGGGGTTTCGCTGATTGCCCAGGCCAGAGACTGCAGACGCGAAGCGGTGAGCAGCAGACTGTACTCGGGAAAGCTAGCCTCCAGGTACGGTGGTGTATTGTCCGAGAAATACGCAAACCCGATAAGGGTTCGGTAGCGATCAATCAGGAACTGATACTGGTTTAACAGAACCTCGGCCTGCATGCGCTTGTCCTGCTGCTCAAGCAGGCAGGCCGCGTCCATCTTTTGGCATAGCAAGGGCGATGCATTCAGCTCCCGATAATCATTGGGAAGCGACAGATCCGGTTGGATTTTCTGGCGCTGCACCAGTGCGTTTCCCTGCCGCTCAGGTGATTGATCGGCGGGTGCGCCAAAGCCCAACAGATAAGCGTAAGCGGGGTTGTCATCAGTGGGTGTGGTGTTCAGCCACTGCCGGGCGGCGTCATCAAGCGGCGCATCCTGCAGCCACCAGGTGGTAAACCCTGCCAGCGACAATACGCCAATTACCAGGATGATTTTCTTCATTATTCCGGCTCTTTACGTTTTGTTGGCTGTGACGGTGAGGCGGGCATGGCGAACTCCGTTTCGGCGATGCAGACAAGGGTCTCCGGGTGCACAGCCCGGGCTACGCGGTGGAAACAAAGAGTACCCATCAGTGGGCGTTGTTTGGGTACCAGGTTTCCAGGGCAACCTCCACGTTATTGTCGGTGGTGCCCAACCAGACTTGCCCGTCCTGGATCATGGCCTGCAACTGCATGGCCCGCTGGGCACAGGTGGCCAGTGCTGCTTCGCTGTCCGCGTCCACATGGACAATGGTCAGGTTGTCGAAGCGGCGAACCTTGTTCTTCATGCTGTCCCACCACACTTGTGGAGCGCGTGGGCCGTAACAGTAAATGGTCACGTGCCCGGCCAGGCCGCAGGCTTTGCGTAGCCGCTTCTCGTCGGGCATGCCCAGTTCGATCCAGTGTGCCAGGGTGTCGTTGGGGTGCCGTTGCCACAGGTCCGGTTCTTCCGGATTGGACAGGCCCCGCGAGAACGTCAGATCTTCATGGGCATTCAGGGCAAAGGCCAGCAGCCGCAACATCATTCGCGATTCGGTTTCTGAAGGGTGCAACGCCACCGTCAGGTTATGGGTGGCGTAATAATCCCGGTCCATATCGGAGACGGTGAGCTCGGCTTTGTAAATGGTGGCGGTGAGGGCCATGAATGAGTTCCGCTAGAGGCCAGATGCCGGACGCCAGACGTTGACGCCCTGCAGCGCGACCAGGGTTGCAGGGATAGCGCGTGAGCATACGCTTTTTGGCGTCAGGCGTCAGGCGTCAGGCGTCAGGCGTCAGGCGTCAGGCGTCAGGCGTCAGTTGTTCCTACACCAGCGCCCAGACCCCGAAACCGACAAACAGCGCCGCGCTGATGCGGTGGGCCCAGGTCTCGAATTGTTTGCTGCCGAACTGGTGCGCCAGCCAGATCACCGGCAGGTTGGCGGCCACCATGCCCAGGGTGGAGCCACTCAGTACCGGCCAGAACTGGTCCTTGAACTGAACGGCCAGGGCGATAGTGGCCAGCTGGGTCTTGTCGCCAATCTCGGCAATAAAGAACAGCACCAGCGCGGTAAGAAAGGGGCCGAAGCGCGGGTTGTCATCCACGTCTTCATCGCCGTCTGGAATCAACATCCACAGGCCCAGGCCGATAAAGCTGATGCCGAGAATCCAGCGCAGCCATTCCATCGGGATGGCATCGGCCAGCCAGTCGCCAAACCAGACGGAGGCGCCGTGGTTGAGCAGGGTGGCGATGACCACGCCGGCGAGGATAGGCCAGGGTTTGCGGAATTTGAGAATCAGCGCGAGGGACAGCAGCTGGGTCTTGTCGCCAATTTCACCAAGGGCAACCAGCAGAAACGAGCTGAGCAGGGCTTCCATGAACAGTTCCAGTGGGGCGGGATTGCACGACAAGAGACATCACCGGCCAATCCCGCCCCTGCGGAATGCCTGCGATGTCTCAGGTCTCGTCAATCCTGGGGGAGTCAAGGCTCCCCGGATGCGGACGCAGCCACCATGCGCATGAGGCGCAACTATGTTGATGACCGCCAAGGGGCTTTGCGTAAAAGCGATCGAGCGACTACTCCCCCAAGACGGGCAAACCATAGCGGCAATATTCCGGGCAGGCAAGTACAATGGTGCAGTCCGTTCGCGATGCGAGCATCGCTTCCCACAAGAGCTATACCGTAGAGCAGATCCAATGAGTGACGAGCGTTTTCTTGATATCGAAACCAAGCTGGCCTACCAGGAGGATCTGGTGGAGTCACTGAACAAGGTGGTCTGTGACCAGCAGCGCCAAATCGATGCGCTGGAAAAAACCTGCCGGAAGATGGCCGACCGGCTGATGGATTTGTCAGAGGCGTTCGAGGCCACCCAGGTCGAAGACGCCCCGCCGCCGCATTATTGATCAGCTGCGAGCAATGAGCTTCCAGCGAAGAAAAACCGTCGCTATTCGTTCAGGCTTGCATGATCCCGGAAGTGAACCATCCTCCTGAAAGCTAGAAGCTAGAAGCTAGAAGCTAGAAGCTAGAAGCTAGAAGCTAGAAGCTAGAATGAAACAGGCCGCGCTCAAAGGATGGGTGCGGCCTGTTTCATTTAGAAAGGAGCCAGTTCGCGTTGCCGCTTGTGGCTTGTTTTTTTAGGCAGGAACGGGCTCGGCCCGGGCCGCTTCGCCATTGCGCTCGGAAACCTGGCCATTAAGCGTGAACAGGTCGTAGAGTACGCCGAAACCCAGTAGGCCGAAGGTCAGCAGGTAGAGAATGCCCGTGCCCATCTTGCCCATGTAGAAACGGTGTGCGCCAAATACGCCCAGAAACAGCATCAATACCCAGGCTACGCTGTAGTCGGTGTCGCCGCTTTTGAACTGATTATTGGCATCCTGATTCATGCTGGGGATCAAGAAGGCGTCCACGACCCAGCCGATGAAAAAGACGCCCAGGGTAAACATCCACAGCAAGCCGGTGAGCTGACGACCATAGTAAAACCGGTGATAACCAAACAGGCCGCCAAAAAACCATAGCAGGTAGCCGATGGGTGTCAGGTGTGTTTCCTTTTCTTGTTGCATGGGTTTCCCCCTCCGTTGGTAAAGTAAAAAGCGTCCTTGTTATCGCGGGATTCAGTAGTAAGCGCAAAGCGGCAACGCGGGCGTTTCTCTGAAATGAGTAAGCCGCGCCCGGTGGATGGGCGCGGCCTCTTTTTTTCAGGGCGCAGGTGGCTTCATCCGCGTTGTTGCGTGAAGCGTGCCGCCTGCAGCGTCTCCTACTCCGTATCCTCGATGCTCAGTCCTCGTGTGGCCACGTCCAGGCTGGAGGCGTCGGTTTCGTTGCCCAGTTTGATCATCAGGCGCAGGTCGTTGGGGGAGTCCGCGTGGAGCATGGCGTCTTCGTAGGTGATTTCACCGGCGGAATACAGGTCGTAGAGGGCCTGGTCGAAGGTCTGCATGCCCTGCTCGCGGGATTTGCTCATCAGCGCCTTGAGCTGGTGCACTTCGCCCTTGCGGATATGGTCCTGGACCAACGGCGTGCCCAGCAGCACTTCGATGGCCGCGCGGCGGCCCTTGCCGTCCGGGGTGGGGATCAATTGCTGGGCGACGATGCCTTTCAGGTTCAGGGACAAGTCCATCCACAGCTGGCCGTGGCGGTCTGCCGGGAAGAAGTGAATGATCCGGTCCAGCGCCTGGTTGGCGTTGTTGGCGTGCAGGGTGGCCAGACACAGGTGGCCGGTTTCCGCGAAGGCGATGGCCTTGTCCATGGTTTCCGGGGTGCGGATCTCACCGATCAGAATCACGTCCGGCGCCTGGCGCAGGGTGTTCTTCAGGGCCACATCGAAGGACTCGGTATCAATGCCCACCTCACGCTGGGTGACGATGCAGCCCTGGTGCTGGTGGATAAATTCGATGGGGTCTTCGATGGTGATGATATGCCCCTTGGAGTTCTTGTTGCGGTGGCCAATCATGGACGCCAGCGAGGTGGACTTACCGGTACCGGTGGCGCCCACGAAAATCACCAGGCCACGCTTGGTCATGGCCAGTTCCTTGATCACCGGCGGCAGGCGCAGATCGTCCACGTTGGGAATCTTGGTTTCAATGCGACGCAGCACCATGCCCACCAGGTTGCGCTGGTAGAACGCGGAGACCCGGAAACGGCCCACGCCACGGGCGGAGATGGCAAAGTTGCACTCGTGGTTGGCGACGAATTCCTTGCGCTGTTGTTCGGTCATGACGCCGAACACGATGTCCCGGGTCATGTCCGGGGTCAGCGCGCTCTTGGTCACCGGCAGGATCTTGCCGTTCACCTTCATGCTCGGGGGGACGCCGGCGGTGATAAACAGGTCTGACCCGCCTTTCTGTACCATTAATTTGAGAAGCTCTTCGAATTCCATGCTTATGGCCTGCCTGTGCTGATTCCGCCGGCGCCCTCAGTGGGCACCGGTGCCGTGCGTTCGGGGTTAGATTGAGTCCGGGCTCTTGGCTTTTTCGCGGGCCACGTCACGGGCGATCAGGCCTTTCTGCACCAGCCCTTGCAGGCACTGATCGAGGGTCTGCATGCCCAGGGCGCCGCCGGTCTGGATGGCAGAGTACATCTGCGCCACCTTGTCTTCGCGGATCAGGTTCCGGATGGCCGGGGTGCCCATCATGATTTCGTGGGCTGCCACCCGGCCGCCGCCGTTTTTCTTCAGCAGCGTTTGCGATACCACCGCCTGCAAGGATTCCGACAGCATCGAGCGAATCATGGATTTTTCTTCCGCGGGGAATACGTCGATGACCCGGTCAATGGTCTTGGCCGCAGAGGTGGTGTGCAGGGTGCCGAACACCAGGTGGCCGGTTTCTGCCGCCGTCAGTGCCAAGCGGATGGTTTCCAGATCCCGCAGCTCACCCACCAGGATGATGTCCGGATCTTCCCGCAGGGCCGAGCGCAGGGCTTCGGAGAAACCCAGGGTGTCGCGGTGCACTTCCCGCTGGTTGACCAGGCACTTTTTCGATTCGTGCACGAATTCGATGGGATCCTCGATGGTGAGGATGTGCTCGTAGCGGGAATCGTTGATGTAATCGATCATCGCCGCCAGGGTGGTGGACTTACCGGAACCGGTGGGCCCGGTGACCAGCACAATGCCCCGGGGCATTTCGGAGATCTTCTGGAACACCTTGCCCATGCCCAGGTCTTCCATGGTCAGCACTTTCGAGGGAATGGTCCGGAATACCGCACCGGCACCACGGTTGTGGTTAAAGGCGTTCACCCGGAAACGGGCCACGCCGGGTACCTCGAAGGAGAAATCGGTTTCGTAGAATTCCTCGAAATCCTTGCGCTGCTTGTCATTCATGATGTCATAGATCAATGAATGGACTTCCTTGTGCTCCATGGCCGGCAGGTTGATGCGGCGCACGTCGCCATCCACCCGGATCATCGGGGGCAGGCCGGCGGACAAGTGAAGGTCAGAGGCGCCGTTTTTGGCGCTGAAAGCGAGCAGCTCGGTAATATCCATGATTTATACTTGCGTTGTCAGGTATTGGAAAGGACGCCCATAAGCACCCTTTTGTTATTATGTAGGCAGCCGGATCTCGGCTTACTCAGAAATTCGTCGCATGCCTAAAGTAACCCGACCTCTTGAGCCGTTCAATAATGACTGACGTCAAATCACCACTGCTGCACATTGATGAGCAAATAAATGCACTATGCGCGCGCTCAGGCCGCGATCCGCACAGTGTGCAGCTTCTGGCGGTCAGCAAGACCCGCACCGCAGACGAACTGGCCCAACTGGCAGACCAGGGGCAGCGCCATTTCGGGGAAAACTACCTGCAGGAGGCATTGGACAAGATTGTTGCGCTGCAGGGGCGGGGGCTGGTGTGGCACTTCATCGGGCCGATTCAGTCCAACAAGACCCGTGATATCGCCGCCCACTTTGATTGGGTCCATTCAGTGGATCGCTTCAAGGTGGCCCGTCGCCTGAGCGAACAGCGCGGGCCGGATCTGCCACCGCTGAATGTGTGTATACAGGTGAATGTGGATGATGAGGCCAGCAAGAGCGGGGTGCCGCTGGCGGGCGTGGCCGAGCTGGCGGAACAGATAGAGGCCTTGCCCAACCTGCGATTGCGCGGGCTGATGGCGATTCCCCGGGCGGACAATGATGACGGTAATCGTGCCGCCTTCCGACAGCTCGCCATGACACTGTCACAATTGCGCAATACAATGCCCGCCCTCGATACGCTCTCCATGGGTATGAGCGCGGACTATGCGGTGGCCATTGAAGAAGGGGCCACCCTGATCCGGCTGGGCACGGCCCTGTTCGGCCCGCGCCCGCCCAAGGCCTGACAACAAGGACTGCGCAGTTATGGCACAACAACTAATCGGATTTATCGGCGCCGGCAACATGGCAACCAGCCTGGCCGGTGGCATGGTGGCGAAAGGAATTCGCCCGGCCCGTATCTGGATGAGCGATCCCTCCAAAGAGCGCCTGGACGAAGTCGCCCAGCTGCACAGGGTGCACGTGAGCGCGGAAAACCGCGACGTGGCCAGTCGCGTCGACGTGCTGGTGCTGGCGGTAAAGCCGCAGATGATGGAGCAGGTGTGCACCGATCTGCGCGACCTGATTGCTGAGCGTCAGCCGCTGGTGATCTCCATCGCGGCCGGCGTCACCGTAGGCAACCTGCGCAACTGGTTGGGTAGCACCCCGATTGTGCGTTGCATGCCCAATACGCCTTCACTGGTCCAGGCAGGGGCCACTGGCCTGTATGCCGCCGATGACGTGAGCGATGCACAAAAAGCCATGGCCAGGGAGATCCTGGGCTCTGTGGGCATTGCTTTCTGGTTCGACGAAGAGAAAGAACTGGATGCGGTCACCGCGGTGTCCGGTTCTGGCCCGGCCTACTTCTTCCTGCTGATGGAATCGTTGATCGAAGCAGCCAAGGCCCAGGGGCTGGATGCGGGGACCGCCCGGCAGATGGTGCTGCAAACCGCCTGGGGCGCCGCTCAGCTGGCCATTACCAGCGAAGTGGGCCCGGATGTGCTGCGCCAGCAGGTCACCAGCCCCGGTGGCACCACCGCTGCCGCGCTGAATGTGTTCGAAGAAGCGGGTTTCCGCGAACAGGTGCAGGCGGCCGTCGCCGCTGCCCGGGAGCGGTCCGAAGAGTTGGCGGGGTAAAAGGCGAGTGACGAGTTTCGAGTTGCGAGAAGCGAACCCCGAAGGTGGTCTTGATTTTCGCAACTCGTCACTCGCTTCTCGTTACTGTTTTTTGTCCACCCTTTGAAATTTGCCCCCATTGCCCCAAACTCTGTCCCAGCTTCTGGCTAAACGCCGGTCAAGACATCGCAACGGAGTGATCCATGAACCCGCAGGGTGCCCTGGTTTTTTTGCTGGATTTTGCCTTCAGCGCTTACATTTTCATCGTACTGACCCGCTTCGTGCTGCAACTGGCCCGGGCGGATTTTTATAATCCGATCTCCCAGTTTGTGCTCAAGGCCACCAATCCGCTGCTCAAGCCTCTACGCCGGATCATTCCTGGTTACGGTGGGCTGGATGTGGCGTCCCTGGTGCTGGTGGTGGTGCTGATCATGCTCAAGGCGGTGCTGATCCTCGGCATCCAGGTGGGCGGCTTTCCGTCGGGTATTGGCGGGCAACTGGTGATCTACAGCCTGCAGGAGCTGGCCAGCCTGATCCTCAACTATGTGTTCTGGGCGGTGCTGATTCGGGTGATTCTCAGCTGGGTAGCGCCGGATCCGTATAACCCGGTGGTCCGGGTGATTGTGCAGGTCACCGAGCCGATCATGGCGCCGGTTCGCAAGATGCTGCCGCCCATGGGCGGGTTCGATCTGAGCCCGCTGATTGTGCTGCTGGGCATTCAGCTATTACAGATCCTCTTCAGGCTGCATTAACGCAGCGGCAGACAGGAAAAAGGCGCCACACGGCGCCTTTTTCTGTTTCAGCGGCATGAAAAGCGTCAGGCTGCCATAGTGCAAATCAGTGCAAGCGTTTTTACTTGCGCTGCGCCTTTGGTTACAACGTAGCAATAACAGCGGCGCATTGATGCGTTGTGGATCTATCGCGGGGAAGAGAGATGGAAGACCGTGCAGATTTCAGTCTGATCGGCCTGAGAGAGTTACACCAGCTGTCACTGCTGCCTGGCGGTGATTTTGCGCAACTGTATGCCGCGTACCTGGACGTGGGGTGCCGTCTGCTGGGCCTCTCCATTGGCATTGTCAGCCGCATTGAAGACGGTGACTACGAAGTGCTCGCGGTGCAGCCCGGCGACGGGGGTATCAGTACCGGGGATCATTTCCCGCTGGGTGATACCTACTGTTCCACCGTGGTCAGCAAACAGGGGGCGGTGGCGTTGCACCATGTGGGCGAGCTGGCAGAGATGCGCTCGCATCCGGTGTATGTGGGCATGCAGCTGGAATCCTACATGGCCGTGCCGCTTTATGTGCAGGGCGAGATTTTTGGCACCCTCAATTTCAGCGATCCGGCACCCCGGAACGAGCCCTTCAGCATCGAAGAAATGGAGTTTCTGGAGTTGATGGGCAAATCCCTTGGTCAGGCGCTGGAGCAGGACCACCTGAACCAGCAGCGGCAATTGGCCGTCAGCAAGATGGAAGAGAACATGGCCCTGTTTGAGGGCGCGTTCCGGCACGCGGCCATTGGCATGGCCATCGTCTCCCCGCAAGGGGGCTGGATGCGGGTGAACCCGGCACTGTGCAACATTCTGGGCTATGACGAACAGACCTTGCTGGACAGTGACTTTCAGACCATTACCCACCCGGATGACCTGGAAAAGGACCTGCACCAGGTGCAGGCGCTGTTGGCAGGAAAGCGCAACAGTTACTGGATGAAGAAACGGTATTTTCACCAGGATGGGCATATTGTCTGGGTCTTGCTGGCAGTGTCCATTGTGCGTAACGCGGATGGCACGCCCCGGTATTTTCTCTCCCAGATTGAGGATGTGTCCGCCCAGGTCACCGCCGAACGGGCGTTGCGACAGAAGCAGGACGAACTGCAGCAGCTCAACCAGGAACTGGCGGACATGGCACGCACCGACCCGCTTACCGGGCTGCATAACCGGCTGGTGCTGCTGGAAAGCCTGCGCCAGGAATTCCGCCGTTGTGAACGCAGCCGTGAGCCGATTTCCGTGGTGTTCATGGATGTGGATTACTTCAAGCACTACAACGATACCTACGGCCACATGGAAGGAGATGTAGCGCTACAGGCCGTGGCGGCGGCGCTGCGTCCGATGATCCGAGATACCGATGTGCTGGCGCGTTATGGGGGTGAAGAGTTCGTCGCCTTGTTACCCACCGCTAATGTGCAGGCGGCAGAGGGTGTGGCGGAGCGCTGCCGCCGTGCGGTGGCGGGCATTACCACCCTGAACAAGGAGGTGAGCCTGAGTGTTGGCGTGGCCACATTCATGCCCTGCGGAAACGCCACCGCCGGCGCAGACCCGGAGGCGCTATTGAGTGTGGCGGATCAGGCTTTGTATGCGGCCAAGGAGGCTGGCCGCAACCGCGTGCGCACGGCGTTGCTCTGAATCGCGGTAAATTTGGATTGTTGAGCGTGTTTCCCGGGGCGCTCAGGGGGGCTCGGCCATAAGGGGCATTGCGTTAAAGTTGTAAGTTCCAAATAGGAACCTATAATGCCGGCAACGCCATTACCCTGAGAATGACCATGAACCCTGTCACCATGACCGGCCTGGAAATCATGCAGGCCTTTGCCGCCGGCAAGATTCCCCGTGCTCCCATTGCTGAAACCATCCCCATGGACCCGGATACCGTGGAAGAAGGCCGTGTGGTCTTTATCGCGACCCCGGACAAACGTCACACCAACCCGCTGGGCGGAGTGCACGGCGGGTTCGCTGCCACCGTGCTCGATTCCGTCACTGGCTGTGCCACCCATACGGTGCTGGCTGCCGGCGAGAGCTACGGCACCACGGACCTGAACATCAAGATGTGCCGGCCGCTGACCTTCGACAAGGCCTACCGGGCGGAAGGGAAAGTGATTAACCGGGGGCGCAGCCTGGTGATCTCGGAAGGGCGCATCGTCGATGACGAAGGCAAACTCTACGCCCACGCCACCTGTACTTGCATGATTATCGCGCCGCGGTAAGCGTGAGGCGGGGCATTGGCCCTGCCGCGATTAAAAACGGTTGTTCTTCTGTGCCCCCCTGTTCAGGGGGGTCACGCCCCTCCCACGGCACCGTAGGATGTGACTGATTTCTCATAATTGGGAAGTTGGTCATGGCAAGGGATGTGTTGGTCGTGCACCTGGCCGGCAAGGATGCCAGTTCTGCTCTCTGCGGAAGTTGCCCGCCATAGTCACCCCTCCCGAAACGCCAGGCTCTTTTTTGGCCAGCTATTCCAAGCGAGAACGCTTAATGCCGTTGTCAGGAACGGATGCACGCCAGCTGGCTGGATTGCCCATGCTCGTGTTTTGCATCTTTGTTTGGGCAACAGAAAAGATCAAAATCCATAGGGAAAAACAATGAAAAAGACATCAGGGAGCAAGGTGGTTCCGGCAATGGCGCTAGCCGCGCTGGTATCGGGTTGTGCCACAACCGGTAGCGAGGCGCCGGCGTATGATGCCAATGGCTCTGCCGCGAGCCAGGCAGGCACCTTTATCGCGGCGGAGAATGAAAAGTACATGAAGGGCGTCGAAAAAATCGGGGTGTTATCATGCAACGTGATGTTTGGTGTCAATAGTGCGGCGTCTGCTTCTACCAGTGGAGGTTTCCGTTCGGATGCCATGCGTGCTACTGGTACAACCCGTCGCTCGGATGTGAAGGTGACGGTGACCTACGCTGCCAAAGGCGTCGATGAGACAGAAATGCAGCGTCTTGCCAATCAAGCCTGTGATAACGCAGAGCAGCAACTGGGTGATGCCGGATTTCAGGTAGTTCCCCACCAAATCCTGAAGGCGAATTCTCACTACCAGGCAATGCATGCTGAAGGCCGGGAAAGCCCCTTCGAATACAAGGGGGCAGGCGGCACCCGTTATCTGGTCATGGGCCGCGAGGGAGAAACCATTTCTGATCCTCGTTACATCGGCACGGCAAGCGGTTTTGGGCAAGCGTTCAAGGCTGCAGCGGGCAGTTCCGCCCAGCAACATGAAGGTCGCCTGATCAAGGATCTTGGACTCACTGGTGTGAACATCAATATCCTGATCGACTTTGCCAAGCTGGAGTCGGATGGCCATAAAAGTTTTGCCGGGCTTTCCAACAAGGACTCCGCCAAGGTGGATGCCACGATTCAGCTAACCGCTCGTGGAGATGTTCGCTTCCAGCCGGTGGCACAGCAAAAATGCTGGAGTCGTTTTGGCAAGGAAGAGTGCATGATCAAGACAAATCATATGCCAGTATTCAGCACCAGCAATGCACTGGCTACGCCCAACGCGTTCTACAGCAGCATCGAGGATGTCACCACGACAACCGACAAGCTGACCTCCGGATTGACCAAGACGCTTGGTTTCTTGGGCGCTATGGGAGGAACCTCCAATTCAACGGCCAGGGATATTACCCGCTACCAGGTTAATCTGATTCCTGCTTCCTATGACGCAGAAACACAGAGTTTGGCGCAAGGGCTGGTCGGCATGGTTGCCGTGAAAGCGGCAGCCTCTCGCTGATCTTGGGGGGAAGAAATAACGGGCCGCATTACGGCCCGTTATTTTGCGACGGTCGTATTATGCCATGGTGCTGGAAAGCGGAACCTCCAGCGTCACTTGCCAGCGATCATCGGACTTGCTGTATTGGCACCACCCGCCCAGCTTGCGTGCCCGGCCATCCATGATATCCAGGCCCCGGAC
>NZ_LWEZ01000523.1:0-628 GCF_001634945.1 Alcanivorax sp. HI0044 | reverse complement strand
CTTCGTGGATATCACCGCCGGTATGGACTACTACGATGACAGCGCCGTATTCCAGTTCGCCGGAGACCCGGATCTGGAAGAAAAAGCCGAAAACACCGGCGCCTTCGTGCAATTCCGCCAAACGCTGTTCCAGCGCCTGGACCTGTCCTACGGCCTGCGTTATGACCAGCAGGATTTCACCGGCACCGATGATTCCAGCCATGAAGACGAAGGCACCAGCAGCAACGTCTTCGCCGAATTTCATTTCAACGAACACTTTGCCATTAATGCCGGTTACGCCGATGTCTGGGGCGGGACTGCGCTGGCCGAGAACTTTATTCTCAACGGCGCCTGGGTCTATAACGACATGAAACCGGTGCAGTCCCACAACCACACCGTGGGTTTCAAGGCTAACTGGAACGGTTTCTTCTTCGAAGCAAATCAGTTCGAAACCGGCCTGCGCGATGCCCGTGTTCCCACTTATCGTGGTGGCCCGGACCTGTTCTCCGACTTTGATATCAACGGCTTCGACACCACCGTTGGTTACCGTGCCGATCTTGGCCGACTTTCTGTTACCTATGCCGATATCGAATCGAAGATGGATGACGAATTCGCCACCTCCTACGACGGCAACTATTTCACCGTGCCT
>NZ_LWEZ01000522.1:0-1193 GCF_001634945.1 Alcanivorax sp. HI0044 | reverse complement strand
ACAAATTCATGATCTTAGTGTATGCCCCAAGAAAAAAGCCGGAGTCAGGCTAACTTGCCTGCTTCGGCTTTTTTCTTGGGGCATACACTAAGATCATGAATTTGTTCAGGAAGGGATGCCTGTCTGTCGCGTTATTGGCGATGCTGAGCGGCTGTGCCACGAACTCCATGTTCGTGTCCTACCCCAGCCAGGCAGAAAAATGGAAGGCCACATTGGGGAATGAGGCCGCCAGTGCAGGGACCACACAAAAGTTGGAGAAAGCCACCGCCGGGGGCGATGGCGTGCTCTATCTGCAGGAGCTGGGGCGGGTTACGCAACTCAATGGCGAAGGCGAAGCCAGCCGCAATGCCTTTGCCGATGTGGTATCCAAATACGATGCAGAGGATGCCAGCGCAAAGATCCAGGTCTCGTCCCTGGCTGCCTCCGGCACCTCGCTAATCACCAACGACAATGCCCGCCCTTATGTGGCGCCGGACTACGAGCGCATCTTCACCCGTGCCTATCAGGCGCTGAACTACTGGGCCGAGAACGATGTCACCGGCACCGCTGTGGAATTGCGTGCGGCGGCCCTGGAGCAGCGGGTCTCGGCCAACAAGCGGGAAAAGGAAATCGCCAAGGCTGAGGAAGAGGCCGAAGAGAACGACGTGGACGTGTCCCAGTTCGACGGCTATTTCCAGGGGATTGATGCGGTGGCCGGCGGCGTCAAGGCCAGCTTCCAGAATGCCTGGACCTTCTACCTGTCCGCCTTGTTCTGGGAGGCCCACGGCGAATATAACGATGCCCTGGTCGATTACAAGAAAGCGCTGGAGATCAACTCCGGCGTGGATATGATCAAGGAAGACGTGGAGCGGGTGTCCAACCCTCGTGCGCTGCGAGACAGCGATGAAGGCATGGTCGCGGTGTTGTATGAGCAAGGCTTTGTGCAGCCCCGGGAAGAATTCACCCTGCCGATCCCCACCGTGCACGGCGTGTTTTCCGTGGCCTTCCCCACCTATGCCATTGGCAGCAAGCCGCGCCCCAACAGCCTGCGGGTGCTGGACAGCGCCAGCCAGCCGCTGGGGGAAACCGTGGTGCTGGCGGATGTGGGCGGGTTGGCCGCCAAGGATCTGAAAGAGCGTATGCCCGGCATGCTGGTGCGCCAGACCCTGCGGGCCACGGCCAAGTACAATATGCAAAAACAGGCCAACGACAAC
>NZ_LWEZ01000521.1:0-655 GCF_001634945.1 Alcanivorax sp. HI0044 | reverse complement strand
GCCTCAGCATGGGATTCTTCTTTTGCATCCGTCGGTTTTCCCCGGTCAAGCACATAGGCGTTCAAACCCGCTTCGGAGAGGATATAGGCTCCAAGCTCGCTACGTCGACCATCACCGCATACCACGTAGAAAAAATCCTTCTCGAGATTTTGTACTTCGCGGCGTAATTCATTGAGTGGCAGGTTGCGGGCACCGGGGGTGCGGTCATGGCGGAATTCCATGGGCAGGCGTACATCCACCAGGATGCAGGCGGTGTCGGCTTCCAGCACCATCGTGTCCAGCTCATCTTCAGTGACGTGGCGAATCACGGAGTCCTGCAGGATTGCCTGAAAATCGTTTTTACCCAGACACATCAATACCCCGTCGCTGGTCATGGTGATGGTGGCATTGCGTGGGCTGTCGCTGATCAGGGCGTCTTCACCAAAGAAGCGGCCGGCGGAGAGGGCGGCCAGAGTTTCCTGCTTGGCTCCCTTGGTGCGGGTGACCATGGCTTTGCCCTGTTTGATCACGAACAGGGTGTCGCCGTCTTCGCCTTCGGTGACAATGGTTTCGCCGAGCTGGACTTCGCGTTCTTCGAATTTCACGAACAGGCTGTGAATCATGGCCGGGGGCACTGCGGAGAACAGTTCCGAGGAAAGCAGCGCGTCCATCCAGT
>NZ_LWEZ01000520.1:0-1057 GCF_001634945.1 Alcanivorax sp. HI0044 | reverse complement strand
CCACCCCGGGGCAGCAACGGTTGACCGAGCTGTTTCTCAGCGTGCTGCATGAAGGGCAGGAGGCCGGCATTCTCAATGACCAGGTAGCGAGCCCGATTCTGCTGGATTTTTTCTATGGGGTGCTGTTGCGCGTTTCCCAGATGCATTTGTTGCGGGGGCGTCCCGGGCGAATGGCGGACCAGCACGGGGTGCTGTTTGATATGTTGTGGCGGGCAATGACCGTTTGATCGGCCGAACAGGCCAATCGCCGCGCC
The DNA here is from genome assembly GCF_001634945.1 of Alcanivorax sp. HI0044. NCBI lineage: Bacteria > Pseudomonadati > Pseudomonadota > Gammaproteobacteria > Oceanospirillales > Alcanivoracaceae > Alcanivorax > Alcanivorax sp. HI0044. The sequence goes on along the minus strand of NZ_LWEZ01000520.1, from coordinate 803 downwards.
ATTGCGGTGCTGGTGCTTGAGGTTTGTGCCGCCCTTTTCTATGTTGATCCATTGGCAGTGGCTCCATCACGGCACTGCACCACAAGAACAAGCCAGCACAAAGGGTACGCATATGCAGTCAGGCACGGTCGCCAGTAACGGAATCGAGCTTTTTTATGAAAGTCGTGGCCCGGAAAACGGGGAGCCCATCGTGTTCGTCATGGGGCTGTCGGCGCAGATGGTGTTCTGGCCGGATTCGTTGCTGGATTCCCTGGCCGCGAAAGGTTATCGGGTTATCCGTTTTGATAACCGGGATGTGGGCAAGTCCACCCGGATTCGCAAGCCCATCAAACAGGGGCCGCTGTCTGCGATTCTGCGCAGCATGGTGGGGCTGTCGGTGGAGAGCGCCTACACCTTGCACGACATGGTGGCCGATACGGTGGGGCTGCTGGATGCCCTGAATATCGAACGGGCGCATTTTGTTGGCGCCTCCATGGGCGGGATGATCAGCCAGTTGATGGCGGGCACGCACCCGGAGCGGGTGTTGTCACTCACCTCGATTATGTCCAGTAACAACAGCCCGCTGTTGCCACCGCCGAAACCGGCGGCGCTGAAAACCCTGGTGGCGCCGCGGGTGAAAGTGGAAACCGAAGAGCAGTTCGTGGCCTTTGGCCTGGAGATGATGGCCAAGCTGGGGGGGGCACCTTGCCTCAGGGCAAGGAAGAGCTGGCCGCCATGTATCGGGCCTCCTGGGCGCGGGGTATTAACCCGCGCGGTATCCGCAACCAGTTCCTGGCCATCATGGCCACCGGGTCGCTGACCAA
>NZ_LWEZ01000519.1:0-1864 GCF_001634945.1 Alcanivorax sp. HI0044 | reverse complement strand
ATAGATAGAACGCGTAAACACCAATCAGTGTCGCCAGCACCCAGTCATGCAAGGTGCCGGTGAACAATAAAACCGCCAACGTCGGCAGGAACATCAGCACAATATAGGCTTGGCGAACCCGCAACCCGGCCATCCAGGAGCTACCCAGGGCCGTGGTCACACCCACGTTATAAAGAATGACCACGAAAAAATTGAAGCCGGTGCCCAGCCGCCAGATCAACCAGGCAGGCAACAAGCCCCATAACAAGGCGTGCAACGCCAGGCCCAACCCGAACAGACGCCGCCAGCGGGCCGGTCCGGCCCCATACAGCGCATCGAAACGCGCCACCAGCCACAGCCGGTAAGCGGTGACCAACAGGACGGCACCACCGCCTATCAGCGCTTCCAGTTCGAAGCTCTGGTAGACCTGGCCCCAGGCAAAGACAAGTGCATAAACCAGAAGGGCCGCCAGGACTCCCATCAAGGAGTTCTTGGCGGCCCCGTAATCTACGCGTTTAAGAACCTTTCGATCTTTCTTGTATGGCACTGTATTTTGTTCCGCAGAAACTGGATTTACCCGGTTTCGCGCTACGTTAACACCGCCTCATCAGACTGGCTAGAGCCTATTGCACGCTGCCTCTGGTCCGCTTGCGGCGGTCCAGCGCAACCAGTAATGGCACGAAAAAGAAGAAATCCACAATCAGGGCCATGGCAATGGTGATCGCAGACAACTGCCCCATGCTGGAATTGGGGTAAAAATGACTGGTGCCGATGACGGCAAAGTTCGCCACCAGCACCACGGATGTGGCCACCAGTGCTACGCCGACAGTACGGAATGCATACTCCACCGCTTGTTCGGTTTTGAGGCCCAATTCACGTTTGGCACGCACGTATTTACTCAGGAAATGCACAGTGTCATCCACCACGATCCCCAGCGTCATGCACGCCACCACGGATACCGCCAGCCCGATCTCCCCATTCACCAACCCCCACAGCCCGAAGGCCATGGCCGCCGGCAACAGGTTGGGCAATAGCGACAGGATGCCGTACCTCACGGAACGCAACGCAATAACCAGCAGCACCGACACGCTGACCAACGCAATCAGCGCGCCGCTGAGCATGCTCTGAATATTGCGCATGGTGACCCGGCCAAACAGGATGTCCATGCCGGTGCCCTTGGTCTGCATGGCTTGCGGCCAGTTATCCTGCATCCAGGCTTCCACCCGATCATTGAATTCCAGCACCGGGTGCGAGCCGATATTCTCCAGCATCACGATGACCCTTGCCTGCTCCTTGTCGATATCCAGCTGGTCCTCCAGCCCCAGCCCCTGGGGTAGCGACAGCTCATATAACAAGGTGTATTGGGATATCAGTTCACGGGAGTCGGGAATGCGGTACCAGTCAGGATCGCCGCCGTGCATGTCTCGGTTTAATCGCTTGATTACATCCGTGTAGGCCGTGGCGTATACCACCTCATCCTGCTGCTCCAGCCACACGGTCAAATCATCAATATGCTGCAGATAGGCAGGCTCCATGGCACCACCGGATTCGCCGGAATGCACCGCATAGTCGATACGATGCATGCCCGTCAGGTTGTTCATGGCAAAATCGTTAACCCGACGAACCTCAAACGTCTCGTCGAAATATTCGTTGAACACATCATTGATGCGGTTCAATCCGATGGCGGCAGTAAGCACCACCACGACCACCGACATACCCAGCAACCAGGGCTTGAAGTGACGACTCAGGTGCCTGGCCAGGGCGCCCATCAACGGCGCGAAATCCCGCTGCTTGCCCGGCTCGATACGATGCGGCAACAACATCCCCAGCGCTGGCAACAAAATCACCGAGAACACAAACGCCAACAGCACACCGATCAACACCA
>NZ_LWEZ01000518.1:0-749 GCF_001634945.1 Alcanivorax sp. HI0044 | reverse complement strand
CATCACCAGGCCGGCTACTCCAGCCCAGCTTGGAGCGGCACGCCTGATAAAAATCATGCCCTGGAGGATGAATCAGCTGCAAGCGATGCGGTTTTTTGCGTATTGCAATCACATCATCCACCTGCAGACGAATCCCTTCGGTGCCATCGCAGCTGACCAACGGGCGCACTTTTTCCGTGGTGATGTGGATTTTGATTTCACTGTCACCCGCCACCACCAGCGGACGGCTGGTCAAGGTGTGAGGATTCAGGGGCACCAGCACCATGGCATCCAGCTTGGGATGCATGATGGGGCCTCCCCCGGACAGGGCGTAGGCGGTAGAGCCGGTGGGCGTAGAGATAATCAGGCCATCGGAGCGCTGTCCGTAGACAAAGTGCCCGTCGATCATCAATTCAAAATCGATCATGTGCACACTGTCACCCGACAGCAGCACAATGTCGTTCAGGGCGCTACCCTCACCCACCACCGTTTTGCCCCGCCGCACTTCCAGATCCAGCAGGAAACGCTTCTCCGTACTGTACTCGCCATCCAGCACCTGACCGACCCGGGATTCGATTTCAGAGGGAAGAATGTCGGTAAGAAAACCCAGGTGGCCGCGGTTCACACCCAGTACCGGCACGTTATAGCGGGACAACGTACGCGCTGCGCCCAGCAGGCTACCATCCCCGCCAACCACAATCACCAGATCACAGGACTCCCCCATTTGTGAGGCACTGGCGGCCTGCAAGCCCATCTCCGGGAGATTGCCG
>NZ_LWEZ01000517.1:0-773 GCF_001634945.1 Alcanivorax sp. HI0044 | reverse complement strand
GTTTGAACATGTCTGTGAATTCGGTGATGTCGGCGCCAACAATGAAAACCCCTTTGCCGGAAGTCACGATCAGGCCTTTGATGTCGCTGTTACCTTTAACAGCTTCCACAGCCTTACCGAGATCTTCCACGGTTTCCTGATTGAACTTGTTAACGGACTCGCCCTGAAGGTCAAACTTCAGTTCGGCGATGCCGTCGTCAAGCAGTTGTACGCTTACGGCGTTGCCTTGATAGATCATAGCTTCTGCTCTCCAGTCCCAAAGTACGCGGTTTAAATGACCGCTTTGGTGTGCCCCAGGCCCCGAAATTCGGGGTGGGCGCGTCGTTTACATGGCATTCATGTGAGTGTTTGCTTACATAAACGACGAAACTCGTAGGCCCGCAAGTATAGGGAAGCGGGATGACTTTTTTAGCCCTAATTTGTGACTATCTGGTCGTGGTGGTGATTGCGGGGTACCGTATGGCGAAAATTTCATCACTTGCTCCTTGTGTTCGTGCTGTTAGGGCGGCGCCGTGGCAGACTGCCGGTCTGGTGCCGCCCCGGCTCGCCGGGGGCATTCATGATGCAAGCATCATTTCCCACAAACTTCGCGCCCTCTCAGAAAGGCAGAGGTTTTGTGGGAAGTCATGCTTGCATGACGAATACCCGGCCTGGCCAGAACCCCTGACTCACCGAGCCCCATTCATGCCCATGGACAAACCCAGCTTGCCCAAGATCACCCGCCGGCCGCAGCACACGCCGGACTGGCCCGATGTGCCGCCCATGCTGGCGCG
>NZ_LWEZ01000516.1:0-931 GCF_001634945.1 Alcanivorax sp. HI0044 | reverse complement strand
GTAGCGCAAAGTGTAGCGCAAGTTGGTGTCGAGGCAGAGCACGAGGCACATGAGAACCGCGGTTGCGGGCGACATCGGTCCGGAATCGCAAAATCGCCTGCAGCATGTACACGGCCCACAAACAAAAACGCCCCGCATTGCGGGGCGTTTTCTAATATGGCGGAGAGGGCGGGATTCGAACCCGCGATACAGTTTCCCGTATGGCTCCTTAGCAGGGAGCTGGTTTCAGCCACTCACCCACCTCTCCGGAATGCGGTACTGCTTGTGGTTTGGTGGTGAACGCTCTTAATCGGCGCTGTCACCAAACTCGCCGCGCATCATAACGATTTTGCGAACAAAATACAGCTCAAAAATCAGGCAGACTCGCTATCTGACGATTTTTCGTGCTGAATTCGCTGATAAATTTCTTCACGGTGTACGGCAACTTCTTTCGGTGCGTTCACACCGATACGAACCTGGTTGCCTTTTACACCCAGCACAGTGACGGTCACTTCGTCACCGACCATCAGGGTCTCACCAACTCGACGCGTAAGAATTAACATAATGATCCCTCCTGGGGTCCTTTCATTTCCGTGAGCGCTTTCCGTACCTGAGGCTCGCGGGTTGCCGTCCTTGACGACTCCTTGGTGCAGAGACCATTTACCCACCCCTGGCACGGGGCCGGTAGTATGCCTGAATCAGATTCTCAAGTCTTGCCGTGAGAGGGGCGAGACCAACCGGTCGTCGCCCCATACCTACCTGACGGTATGCCGATCAGCAGAAGTTGAGCTGTGGTTTCAGCGTGGATGTATGGCGCAAGAATTTGTTGTCACAGGGCATTTTCTGAGGAAGCGCCGTATCAGGGAATACGGTCGACTGAAGAAAATGTTCTGTGGCGGCAAAGGCTTGTGCCAGGCACCACGATGAAGCTACGGGCTCAGCTTGAAGGCTG
>NZ_LWEZ01000515.1:0-736 GCF_001634945.1 Alcanivorax sp. HI0044 | reverse complement strand
TGATCTTCGCCCCGGAAGTGGCGTCGGGTCTGGTGGGGCATCTGGTCTCTGCGATCAGTGGCGGGGCACTGTATCGCCGCAGTTCTTTTCTTCAGGACAGTCTGGGCAAGGCGGTGTTACCGGCCGGGTTTCAGCTCACGGAAAACCCGCACCTGGCGGCGGGTAATGCGTCTGCGCCCTTCGATGGTGATGGCTTGCCCACCCGGGCTCAGGCGTTTGTGGAAGACGGTGTGCTGAAACAGTATGCGCTGGGCTTGTACGCCAGCCGCCGTCTGGATATGGCGCCCACCGGCAATGGTGGGGGGGTGCGCAATGTACGCATTACCGATACCGGTGATTCGCTGGCTGCACTGATGGCCAGGGTGCCGAAGGGTATTCTGATCACTGAAGTCATGGGCCAGGGCATCAATCTGGTGACCGGAGACTATTCTCGCGGGGCAAGCGGTTTCTGGTTTGAGAACGGTGTCATACAAGGTGCACTGCAAGAGTTTACTATTGCCGGTCATCTGGGGGAGATGCTGTTAGGTATTCAAGGTAGCGGCACGGATGTGGACTATCGCGGCAATATTGCCTGTGGGTCCCTGTTGTTGTCGCCTGTCAAGATTGCCGGTCGCTAATTTGCCCTGGTGTGATTCGTTTATTTTTTGACTCGGGAAAGGGAAGGAACCAGCTAATGAGTGATATGAATCCGTATCAACAGCCGCAATCGGATGTGGCCAACGCGGCGCCGGCCAGC
>NZ_LWEZ01000514.1:0-1065 GCF_001634945.1 Alcanivorax sp. HI0044 | reverse complement strand
CAACGGTCCAGGCCACCAGATCATCCCAGTGCACGCCAGCACCGGCGGCGACCCAAACATGGGTGTCGTCTTCTTTCACCTGCGCCATGCCATCAATAGCCAGGCTCAGTGTCAGCCCCGGCAGATCAGAACGAATTACCAGGTTGCTGCCTTCACCAATCACGAAAAGTGGCTCTGCAGGATTACGTTCCGCCAGCACCTGTGACAATGCATCCAGTGTGTTCGGCCGTGCCAGGCGATGGGCTCGCGCCGGCAACCGCAAGGTATTCAGCGACATCAGATCCGCATCGCAAATCTGCTCAACCGAACCGGTCGGTGGCGCCGTCTGGCTCACAGTTGCTCCCGCACACGGCTCAACAATCCTTCAGCGCCATCTTCAATCAGGTCCAGCACGGTATCGAATCCGTCTTCACCGCCATAGTAAGGGTCGGGCACTTCCCGCACCGAAGTGTGCTGTGCATAGTCCAGAAAACGGGCAAGAGTGCCCTGAAACGATGCGGGTCGCATGGCCTTCAGATCCGCCAGATTGGCATCATCCATGGCCAACACCCAATCATAGTCCGCAAAATCCGCCGGGCTGACTTGCCTCGCGCGCAGGTCAGCCATGGAATAGCCCCGTCGCAACGCGGCCTCCTGGGTACGAGGGTCCGGCGCCTTGCCGATATGCCAATCGCCGGTTCCAACGCTATCAATACGAATACGATCTTCCAGGCCGGCTGCCTTCACGCGTTCACGAAAGACCACTTCAGCGGTGGGTGAACGACAGATGTTGCCAAGGCAAACGAACAATACTGATACGCTCATTACCGGCCTCCCAACTCTGACCGCAGACGCTCAAGATCCGCCTGGGTATCGACCCCACCGGGCACAGCCTCGCAGGCAGGTTCAATGTGGATAGCCACGCCATTGGCCATGGCCCGCAGCTGCTCCAGAGATTCCAGCTGCTCCAGGGTCGCGGGCGGCCATTGCACATACCGGTGCAAGAACGCTACCCGGTACGCGTAGATGCCGATATGACGCCACCACTGCCCTGCGGACATGTCCTGCTTACCATCGGCAAAGGCA
>NZ_LWEZ01000513.1:0-3838 GCF_001634945.1 Alcanivorax sp. HI0044 | reverse complement strand
CACAACGAGGTCGGGGCCACAGTGTGGCCCCGACGTGATCACGGGATGATCAGTTCTGGTGGATAAAGGCGTTGTTACCGCCGCCGCCCATCTGGGTGATGGTGGCTGAGTCCAGAGTGGCTTCCTGCAGGATGGTGGCCACGTTTTCATTGCCAGAGGCGCCAATGCCGAACTGGGTAATAAAGGCTTCGTTGTCAGAGCCAGGCTGGGTAATGGTTGCGATGCCGTATTCTGAAATGGCGTCCTGCTCTACGTTGGCCAGGTTGTTGTCACCCAGCTGGTCCACATCGATAACGCTGTTGCCGCCGTGGGAGTGTGCCACTGCTACGTTGGCGTTGCCGTGTTGGTCCACGTTAGCCAGGTTGTCGGAGCCGGATTGGTCCACTTCCGCATCATTGGCCGTGCCTGACTGGTTCACATAGGCGGTATTACGGTCGCCCAGTCCCTGGTCAACCTGTGCAATGTTGGCGTCGCCACCCTGAACGATTTCTGCATAGCTGCTAGTGGATTCGTCCTGGATGATATCCGCATCGCCGTTGGTGCCGTACTGATCAATCATTGCGTCAGAGTTGAACGAGAAATCCTGGCTGATCAGACCGTTGTTGTTATCGCCGCTTTGGGTGATGGTGGCGGTGGCATTGTCGGAAATGGCCACTTGGCTGATGCTGGCAATGTTGTCTGCACCGGTCTGGTCTACGGTGGCGGTGGCGAACCAGGAATCATCCTGCAGCACGTCGGCGGTATTGTTGACGTTGGACTGGTTAACCGTGGCCGTAGACCCAATCAGATTGTTCTGGGTGATGTTGGCGAGGTGGTCGACGCCGGTTTGAGTGATGGAAGCATCCGCGTTCAGGCTGGCACTTTGAACGATGGTCGCGTCGCTGGAGAAGGCGGATGTCTGAGTGATGCTGGCAACGGAGTCTTCGTTACCTGCGATTTGCTGAATGGTGCCATTGGTGTTGTCGGAAATGGCAACCTGGGTGATGGTGGCGGTGTTAAGGGTGCCGTCCTGCTCAACCGTGGCAGTGGCGAACCAGCTGTCATCCTGGGTGATGGTGGCAGCGTTGTCGTCACCTACGGTGTCGATGTCCGCAGTCATCATGTTGACGCTGTTGGCCTGGCTGACGTCGGCGCTGTTGTTGTTGCCGGTTTGATCAACCGTGGCAACCGCATCGTCGGTGCTGCTTTGTACGGTGCTGGCGGTGTTGCCGGCGCCGGTCTGGTTGGTGGTGGCTGAATTGTTCGCAGCCCAGGATGCAGTTGCCAGGGTTGCCAGAATGGCAGCGGCAAGCGGTTTCAAGGTTTTCATGGGTGTATCTCCTCAAGGTTTAGGCTAGGTCTTAGGCAAAATAACGTCGTCCATTTCAATCCCATTGCTGAATGGAGACGTGGAGTCCGGCCCCGATCTGGGTAACCGAAACAGCGTTGGCGTTACCGTATTGCGCCACATCGGCGTTATTGCCGACCCCGTATTGGGCAATGATGGCGCGGTTGTAATCGCCGTTTTGATCGAGCGTGATTGTGTTGTGGCTGCCTTCCTGGAAGAGAGAGGCGTTGTTGCCTGTGCCGTATTGGCTTGCCACTGCCAGGTTTTCCCAGCCGAGCTGGGTGATGTCCGCTTGTTGCGCCGTGCCGTGCTGAATGATGTCAGCCTGGTTGGCGTAACCCTTTTGCTGAAGTGAAGCGGTATGGCTGAGGCCTTCCTGTTGGAGGGTGCCGGTGTTTTTTCCCTGCTGGGTTATGGAGGCATTGAGATCCGCACCGTCCTGGGCAATGTCCGCGCTATTGCCGGCGGGAATTTCATCGAAAAATGAAAGGTCGGTAGCGTTCGCCTGTGTTCCCAGAATCAACAAGAGTCCTGCAAGAACAAGGTGGGCTATGGCTTGCCCTGTCATCATTTTCATCCCTGATAATTGAACCTCACGCACTCAGTCTTGCGCGATTTTTCCTGCAGTGACATTCGCCATCGGTGCTGAATTTTTCAGGCCGCGACTAGTCGGTGGGGTAATAAAAAGCGGAGAGATTGCGTTTTGGGGCCGGGCGGTTTTCAGAAAAAACCGCGGAATGCTTGTAGAGCAAGGGTTTGAGAGCCTGTTGGCAGTTAGTTCGTTTGGTGTAAGCCAATGTCTTGCCGCGTCAGGAAAGGAGGGCGAGTTTGTGACCGGTGGTCGGCGGTGGGCTTTGACAAGGCTTGCCCAGGGCGCCCGGGCTGTTCAAACTACCGTTTGAATTTGAGGATTGGAGAAGGGTGTGCTTGAGCAGCTCAGGCAGCGTTTGCCGGATTACAGACGCACAGAATTGCCCCTGGCGTTGCCCGAGGCTGCCGTTCTGATGCCGTTGGTTGATGTGTCGGAGCCTCGGGTTATCCTGACGGTTCGCTCCAATTCCATGCCGACCCACGCTGGTGAGGTGGCTTTCCCCGGTGGAAAGCGGGACCCGGGCGACAAGAATCTGCTGATGACGGCCCTGCGTGAAAGCCAGGAAGAGGTGGGGTTGTCGCCGGATTATGTGGATGTGCTGGGGCAGTTGTCTCCGCTGGCCTCCCGTTATGGCATGAAAGTGACGCCTTTTGTGGGCATTGTCAGCCCGGAAGCGGAGCTGCAGGCCGAGCCGGGTGAAATTGATACCATCTTCCAGGTGCCCTTGCAGTTCTTTCTGGATGAGATTCCGGAGCTGTCCAGCCCCATTGATGTGTTTGGGCGCCAGTTCCGTATCCCCAGCTATTACTATGAAGATAAGCGCATTTGGGGTCTGACCGCCTTCATGATTCTGGATCTGATCAACCACGTCTATGATGCGGGCATTGAGTTCGAGGTGAAGTAACTTTCTGCCTGTTAACCCTCTGCCTGGCACGAGGAAACAAAGGGGAGTCGAATGATTTATAAAATTGGTGAGCGCCGCCTGGAGCAGCGTGGTAGTGGTCACTGGATCGCAGACAACGCCACCGTGATCGGTTCGGTGATCATGGAAGCCAACAGCAGTATCTGGTTCAACGCGGTGTTGCGGGCCGATAACGACGTGATCGAAATCGGTGAAAATACCAACATCCAGGACGGTGCGGTGCTGCACGTGGATCCGGGCGTACCCATGAAGCTGGGTCGGGACGTGACCGTGGGCCACAAGGTCATGCTGCATGGCTGTACGGTGGGCGATAACAGCCTTATCGGCATCAATGCGGTGGTGCTCAACAAGGCCGTTATCGGCAATAACTGCATTATCGGCGCCAATTCGCTGGTGCCGGAAGGAATGAAAATTCCGGACAATTCCCTGGTGATGGGGTCTCCGGCCAAGGTGGTGAAGGAAATAGGTGAAGGGCACAAGGCCATGTTGACCATGGGCAGCATGCACTACGTGGCCCATGCCAAAGAGTTTGCCCAGCATCTGGAGGTGGATGAACGCTTCCATGACTGACAGGCAACTGGTGTCGCCGTGTGTGTCGATCTGCGCACTGGATGAAGATGATATCTGTGTGGGCTGTTTCCGTACCGGCGGGGAAATCTCCATCTGGGGGCTGCTCTCGGATGACGAAAAGCGAGAGGTGTTTCGCCGTATTGATCAGCGTATGAACGGCGAGCCAGCTCCTTGCGTGGTGCGCGCGGAGAAAAACCGATGACAACGCAGATTGGTGATCAGGAGCCTGTGCGGCCGGTGGTCGGGCTGGCGCTGGGCAGTGGTTCTGCCCGCGGTTGGGCGCATATCGGGGTAATCCAGGCGCTGGAAGAAATTGGTGTGCAGCCCCAGGTGGTGGCGGGGACATCCATTGGCGCACTGGTGGGGGGCGCCTATGTTACTGGCACGCTCAACGCTTTTGCCGACTGGGTGGAATCCCTGACGGTGA
>NZ_LWEZ01000512.1:0-1000 GCF_001634945.1 Alcanivorax sp. HI0044 | reverse complement strand
ACTGCTGCTGGCGCTGGATCAGGTCGGACGCCGAAAGCCGGACGTCTGACGCCCCAAAATGCCTGCCTGTTTTGTTTCTGTCGTCAGGCTACCGACGTCAGACCTATGACCAAAGGAATTTCCATGCCCAAACTGATTCCCTTTCACAATACCTACAAAGCCACGGGTGTGAATGATGACGAGGCGCAGGACATCGTTCTGATTCATGGCTGGGGACTGCATGCCATTGTCTTTGACGACATTGTGCCGGCCTTGCTGGAACGGTTCCGGGTCACCGTGGTGGACCTGCCCGGTATGGGGCAGAGCCCCATGCCCAGCGGGGACTACACCCTGGATTTTCTCGCCGATGAAGTGCTGGCGATCATGCCCGACAAGGCCCACGTGCTGGGTTGGTCGCTGGGCGGGCTGGTGGCGTTGGCCATGGCCGACAAAGCCGCGCAAAGGGTGCAGTCGGTAGTCACGGTGGCTACCTCGCCGCGGTTTACGGCCGGTGAGGGCTGGGATACGGCCATGCGGCCGGACATTCTTGGCAAGTTTGCGGAAATGTTCGACGAAGATAATGAAGGCACGTTGGTGCGTTTTCTCGCATTAAACTGCAAGGGTAGTGCGGCCATGCGCGAGGATACGGCGCGGCTTAAGGAAATCCTTTATTTCTGTGGATTGCCCGCGCCGAAAGCCTTGCGCAGCGGTCTCGACATTCTGCGCGAGGCAGACATGCGAACCGTGTTGCCGGAACTGGCCATGCCGGTGTTGATGGTTTTTGGCGAGAACGATCATATCGTCCCGGCGGCGGCCATGACCGCCAGTGAACCACTGATTCACAGCGGCCGCACTGCCTTGATTGAGCAGGTGGCTCATGTGCCTTTCCTGTCGGCACCGGAGACGTTTACGAGAGCGGTTTATGACTTCTATCGCGAATATCAACTGGTCGCTTGAGATGGCTGCGTCCGCTCTGGATAAACATGCGGTCAGCGACCACTTCAGCCGGGCGGCGCGCAGC
>NZ_LWEZ01000511.1:0-998 GCF_001634945.1 Alcanivorax sp. HI0044 | reverse complement strand
AGCTGCATGAGCGTGTTATGAACGTTTCGCTGATTCTGTATGCAGAGCATGAGTTCAATGCCTCTACGTTTACCGCCCGTGTTTGCGCTTCCACACTGTCCGATATTCACAGCTGCATCACTGGTGCTATCGGCACCCTGCGTGGCCCGCTGCATGGTGGCGCCAACGAAGCGGCCATGGACATGATCGAAAAATTCACCGATGCGGATCATGCCGAGAAAGAAATGATGGGCATGCTGGAGCGTAAAGAGAAGATCATGGGCTTTGGCCATGCAATCTATACCGAATCCGATCCGCGCAACGCCATCATCAAACAGTGGGCCGAAAAGCTGGGCCAGGATGTGGGCGATACCGTGTTGTATCCGGTGTCCGTGCGTTGTGAAGAAGTCATGTGGCGCGAGAAGAAACTGTTCTGCAACGCCGATTTCTTCCATGCGTCTGCCTATTTCTTCATGGGCATTCCGACCAAGCTGTTCACCCCGATTTTCGTGATGAGCCGCCTGACCGGTTGGGCCGGCCACGTAATGGAACAGCGTGCAGACAACCGCATTATTCGTCCGAGCGCGGATTACACCGGTGAAGAACTGCGGGCGGTAACGCCGATCGCTGAGCGGGGTTGATTCGCTCTTACTGTAGGAGCTTGCTTGCAAGCGAAGGGTTCGCCTGCAAGCAGCCTCCTACGGAGATATAGATCCCAAGATTCACCCAGACAAGAGATCCCCAGGCTATGAACACCGAATACCGCAAATCCCTACCCGGCACCGAGCTGGACTATTTCGACACCCGCGCGGCGGTCGATGCGATCCAGCCTGGGGCCTATGCAAAACTTCCATACACTTCCCGAATTCTGGCAGAGCAGCTGGTGCGCCGTTGTGCACCTCAGGATTTGACCGGTGCGCTCAAGCAGCTCATCGAACGCAAACGCGACCTGGACTTTCCCTGGTATCCGGCCCGCGTTGTCTGCCATGACATTCTCGGCCAGACCGCGCTGGTAGACT
>NZ_LWEZ01000510.1:0-869 GCF_001634945.1 Alcanivorax sp. HI0044 | reverse complement strand
CACCGTGGTCATGCTGTTCCCTGAAGGGAAAGCCGGCTTTCAGATTATCTTCAAAGCCGGCTTTCCCTTCAGGGAACAGCATGACCACGGTGGAGCCGAGCAGGAAGCGGCCCAGTTCCTCACCTTTCTCCAGGGTGATGGGGGCGGTGCGCAGGTAGTCGGTGGTGACCACCTGTTTGGGCAGCGGGGTGACCTGCCCACTGAATACGGTCTCGATGCCGGCGACAATCATGGCGCCGACCAGAATCACTGCCATGGGGCCCTGTTCGGTATCAAAGATGCACACCAGCCGTTCGTTGCGGGCAAACAGGTTGGGCACGCCGTTGGCGGTCGCTTCGTTCACCGAGAACAGGTCGCCAGGCACGTAACGGGTTTCGCGCAGGGTGCCGGTAAAAGGCATGTGCACACGGTGATAATCGCGGGGAGAGAGGTAGATGGTGGCGAACTGGCCATTGGTGAATTCACTGGCCAGCGCACTGTCGCCACCGAGCAGGTCGTAGAGGGAGTAATCGTGCCCCTTGGCCTGGAATACCTGGTTGGCGCGAATGGCGCCGAGCTGGCTGACAGCACCGTCTGCCGGGCAGGCAATCTCGTTATCGCCGCTGGCTTCCAGTGGTCGGGCATCGGGTTTCAGTGCGCGCGTAAAAAAAGCATTGAAGGTGGGAAATCGATCCGCGTCTTCGATCTGGGCTTCGGACAAGTCAATGCCGAACCGCTTCATGAACAGATTGATGAAGGTGGTCTTGATCCACGGCACTTCGCTGCGGGCCAGCATGCCCACCAGCCGGGACAGGCCGTGCTGAGGGACCAGATACTGCAGGGTAACGAACAGTTTGTCGCGCCAGTTATTCAAGGGGAATCCTTACTCT
>NZ_LWEZ01000509.1:0-753 GCF_001634945.1 Alcanivorax sp. HI0044 | reverse complement strand
GCGGCGCATTGGCGCGGCCGTTATACATGGCCAGCACGTCCATCAGGTCCAGGTGACGCTGATGGTAGCGACTCAGGTAGTTGTTCCATTTGAAGCTGGAGTCTTCATTGCCGGTTTCCCAATAACGGTGGGCAGGCACACCATGCTTTAGCGCGCGATAGTGCAGCACCGGCAAATCGAAACCGCCGCCGTTCCAGCTCACCAGGTTCGGGGTAAAGCGATCGATGCCATCGTAGAAGCGCTCGATCAGCTCTTTCTCTGTGCTGTTTTCATCGCCCAGGGACCACACTTTCACCCCTTGCGCAGAACGTAGCACCACGGAAATGGCGACAATACGATGCAGGTGCAGGCGCAGAAACTCGGTACCATTCTCCTGACGGCGCAGGTTGAGCAAGGCGCTGGCAGTGTCCTTGTCGCTAAGCCCATCCAGATCGTAGATACGGCGCCCGCCATCCAGATCGGGGATGGTTTCGATATCAAAGACCAATACGTTCACATGCTCTCCCTGTTTTCGCTGTCAATTGTCCACTATCAACTGTCAACGGCATTAAACACACCGGTAGACAGATAGCGGTCGCCCCGATCGCAGATAATCGCCACGATCACGGCATTTTCCAGCTCGTCACTCAACCGTAGCGCCCCAGCCACGGCCCCGCCGGATGATACACCGCAGCTGATGCCTTCTTCGCGGGCCAACCTGCGCATGGTGCGCTCGGCCAGGTCCTGATCCATATCCATGACACGGTCTACACG
>NZ_LWEZ01000508.1:0-791 GCF_001634945.1 Alcanivorax sp. HI0044 | reverse complement strand
GGGGGCAAGCCATCGTTTCAGCCAGTGCATAGTCTGTCCTCCGGCCGTTGCTGTTTTACCCACCCTATCATCCCGGCTTGCCATCCACCCGCGACCGTGTCAGCACCGACCCATAAAGCAGCAGGAAGCCGGCAAAGGCCAGGCTCCATAGCCCCGCCGACAACCACACCCCGAACAGCCAGGGCAACCAGCCCAGTGCTGTCAGCACCCGCAAACCGCCCGCCGCAAGCACCAGTGCATACAGCAGGATACCGCCGGGAGGCAGCACCATGGCACGGCCGGTATGCCCCACCGCCACACGGGTCATGACGCCCATGATAGTGGTGCCCATGGCACCCGCCCCCAGAGCATGCAGCCAGCTGGTCGGCGCCACCCAATGCCACTGGGCCAGCGCCAGCAGCACAAAGCCCAGCACTACCCACACATGGCCCAGGTGCAAAATCCACAACAGCGGCTCATCGCGGATCTGCCAGGACGACCAGCCCGCCAATCGCAGCAATGCCATTATCGCGGCGGCCAGCGCCAGCACCGCCAGTAGCGTCCCTTTTATGTTGAGCGCCACCAGCAACGCGACCAGCAATGCCAGGGCCAGCCCCACCGGCGTCATCCAGGGGATGGTGCGCACCCGGGCGCTATCCCGGCCGCGAGCCTGTAGCCAGTTGCGTGTAAACGCCGGGGTAATACGTCCACCGATAATCAGTATCAGCACCGCCGCAAGCACCACCAGTGCATGCAAATAACGCGGTGACGCGGACAGATGAAACAACAGATCCAGCACCCAGCAAGCCGCC
>NZ_LWEZ01000507.1:0-833 GCF_001634945.1 Alcanivorax sp. HI0044 | reverse complement strand
CGGCTTCGTTGATTTCCTTTGCAGCCATCTGCAAACCTTCCAGGGTGTTCTGGCCGTATAACGCCGCACCACCACTCAAAGGCCCGGTGAAACCGATATTGACCTCTTCTGCCGCCTGCGCGCCCGTGGCTGCCAGGGCGATTGCGCTGGCACAGGCCAGCTTGCGAAAGGTTTTGACCAGAGTCTGTTTTCCGTTACCCATGAAACTCTCCCGTTGTTGTTTTGCTCAAACCGTGAGTCTTGTGTTGTAGCAATTGATTATGTTGTAGCGCACACGCTGCTACCGGATAACAATTACGCGCCGATATAGGCCTTGCGAATGGCTTCGTTACCCAGCATTGCGTCTTTATCACCCTCCATGACCAGGCGACCGTTTTCGATCACATAGGCACGGTGGGCAATCTTGAGTGCGGCGAAGGCATTCTGCTCCGCCAGCAAAACCGTGGTGCCCTGCTCGTTGATGCCCTTGATGGTTTCAAACATCTGCTTGACCACCAGGGGCGCCAGACCCAGCGAGGGCTCATCCAGCAATAACACTTTCGGGCGGCCCATCATGGCGCGGCCAATGGCCACCATTTGCTGCTGACCACCACTGAGAGACCCGGCAGACTGGTCCTTTTTTTCATCGAGAATCGGAAACAGCGCCAGAATTTCTTCCAGTGTCTTCTTGATCTCCGCCTTGTTGCGACGATGCACATAGGCGCCCAGCATCAGGTTTTTCAACACCGACATTTCCGGAAACAGCTTGCGCCCTTCCGGACACTGCACCACGCCATTGCGCACCAGACCCGACGGTTTCAGGCCGGTGACATCGGTGCCATCCAGGGTAATGG
>NZ_LWEZ01000506.1:0-1146 GCF_001634945.1 Alcanivorax sp. HI0044 | reverse complement strand
GGCATCAACAATGCTCGCCGGGCCGAAGCCTTTTCGCCCAGTAATGTGCCGCTGGCTCGAGCCAGGCTGCGAATTTCAGTGACCATCTGGCCCCATTGTTTGCGCGCTTCCCACCAGCGGTCATAGGCCGCGTTATTGCGAAAGCCGAGCAGGATCGACAACACGATGCCGAGCAGGGTCACCGGCATAATCGTCAGGCTGGTCAGGTCTATCAGTTGGTAGTGACTGAGCGCGGCAACCACCACAGAAAATAATGCAACAAAGAGAATGTGTGGCAGGATTTCCGGCACCACTGATCCCCGCAGGGCAAATAACAGGGCGATGGCATTGGGGCGCTCTCGAACAATCATGGTCTCTATCCGCTGACAGTCAGCCCTGATGGTAAGCAATCGTGGGGGCGATTGGCAGAAGGGGTGGAAACAAAAAAGGTTCTTCGTGGATTAGGGAACCTCTGAATAACACGCTTCTCGCCGTCTGACAGGTTTATCGCGAATACCCGATACTTTACCAAACGCATCAACGCCGGATGCCTGACGTAAACCCCCCATGAACCATAAAAAATCAAGCTATCTGGCCAGCTCGGTACACTTGCCAGTACTCGGGCAGATTGTTGATGCCTCACCGGATCATCCCTACCTGGCGGTAAAAATTGATGTGGACCCGCAGGAAGTCACCGACCTGGTGCTGGAACTGGGAGACAAGGTTGGCCGTTATGAGCCAAGCGAAGAATGCCCGGAAGTGGGCTGTGGCCTGTGCATGTCACACATGGATGACCCCATGCAGAACGCGCTGCACCGACTACTGAACCTGATGACCACGCCCGACGATATCGCGGTGCTGGCCCCACTGACCCGCCGGGAAATCATCTACCGCTCACTGATTGGCGAGATGGGACCGCGCATGCGCAAGTTCGCCTCGACGGATTCCCAGGCCAACCGCATATCGCGGGTCATCTCGACCCTCAAGGATCGCTATTCGGAACCACTGCGGGTAAAGGATCTGGCTGATTCAGCCAACATGAGTGAGTCCACCCTGTTCCACAGTTTCAAACAGGTAACATGCATGTCGCCGTTGCAGTTCCAGAAGAAGCTGCGCTTGCATGAAGCACGCAGGTTGATGCTCACCGAAGGCCTGGAAGCGGCCACC
>NZ_LWEZ01000505.1:0-878 GCF_001634945.1 Alcanivorax sp. HI0044 | reverse complement strand
GCCGAAGAAAGCCCTTTCGAGCTGGAGGATGAGGTCTCACTGAAATATTACCGCTTGCAGAAAATCAGCGAAGGCGCCATTGACCTTGGTATTGGCGAACCCGAACCTCTTTACGGCCCCACCGAGGTTGGCACTGGCCGTGCCAAGGAAGACAAAGTGGAGCTCTCCACTCTGATCAGCAAACTGAACGAGCGATTCGGGACTGAGTTCACCCCCGCCGACCAGCTCTTTTTCGATCAGATCACCGAATCAGCCCTGGAGAACGATACCCTGCGCGAAGCGGCTCAGGCCAATACACTGGAAAATTTTTCCTACGTCTTCAACAAGATGCTGGAAGGGCTTTTCATCGAGCGAATGGAAGGTAACGAAGAAATTTTTAGCCGGCTAATGAACGACGATAATTTCCGCAATCTGGCTGGAGACCACCTTCTTCAGGATGTCTATACACGCCTGAATACCTCCTCAGACGCAAAACAAGCTAAAGATAGCTGACGGCTTTGCGGCGCATGCAATCGCCAGCGATTTTCAGATTTTGAATATAAGCATTTTTCGTCCAGCATCCGGCGATCGACAAGGCTAACTAGTGAGACAAACCCTGCAGCCTGCTCATCAGTGCATCCCACGATGACACTTCATTCAGCGCTCTATTTGCCATCATCGCTGGCGGGCTTGTCGACCTCGCCGGACAGCACCTCTTCCAACTCATCACGGGGCATATAGTCCAGATCCCAATGGCTGGTGTAGGTTTCTTTCAGACGCCGCCGCCCCCGATGCAAGGGTTTCGGGTCTTCATCACTGCCATGGGCGGCGTGATGCTCACCCAGCGCCGGCCCAGGCGCGGTGTCTCCCTCCGATTCCGGATGCTCCGTTTCCTGCGC
>NZ_LWEZ01000504.1:0-873 GCF_001634945.1 Alcanivorax sp. HI0044 | reverse complement strand
CTGTCCGGCCAGGGTGAAGTGTTCGGTCAGTGCCGCGTTCCAGTACAGCGGGCGTTCGATTTGTTGCTGTTGCACCCAGCTCCAGCCATCGGAAAGCCACAGGTCCGGTTTGCGGTAACCGCCATCCAGAATAAAGGCGCGAAACTCCCCCTGAGTCACGGGACGGTTGGCCAGCTGGAACGGTTCCAGCCAGGCCTTGTGGCGAGGTGTTTCATTATCGAACGCGAAGCCGCCGCAAGCGCCAATCTCCACCAGTCCGCCCTCGAAGCCCTGAAAAGTCAGCGGTGGGGTGTCGCCTGGAATGTTCACGGGCTGGGTGATGGCCGGTGACAGGGGGTTGAAGGAGAGGCTGTATTTCAGGTCGGTGAGCAACAGTTCCTGATGTTGCTGTTCGTGATTGATGCCCAGCTGTACCAGCGGCGTGAGGTTATCGGCCCGCGCCAGCAAAGCGTTCATGGCGGCATCCACCTGGTGGCGCCAGGCCATCNCTTCATCGTTAGTGGGGCGCGATAGAAGATGGCGTTGAGGGCGCGGATATTGCTCGCCGATGCCGTTGTAGTAGCTGTTGAACAGGTATTCGAATGCGGGATTGGCGGGCTGATAACCGGGCAGGTGAGGCTTGAGCAGAAAGGTTTCGAAGAACCAGGTGGTGTGAGCCAGGTGCCAGCGCGGCGGGCTGGTTTCCGGGCAGGCTTGCAGGCCCATGTCTTCGGCGAGCAGAGGTTCACACAGCTGCTCGCTGAATCGCCGGGTTCGTCGGTATGCATCGGCGAGCCAGGTGGTATCGTCCTGTCTGACGGTGTCGGGCAAGGCTTTCCCTCCCATGCCGTGGGTCAAAGCGGTTTGTTTGATAATGACTGCAATGACGCAATC
>NZ_LWEZ01000503.1:0-816 GCF_001634945.1 Alcanivorax sp. HI0044 | reverse complement strand
CTTCCACTTCGTAGCCAACGCCGCTCACATCCAGCAGCAATACCGGAGGGCGTTTTTCCAGCAAGGTTCCGCGAAGTTGTCCGATCATGGGGTTATCCGTGTTGTTAACGTGTAATTAAAGGCGCCAGCTTAACGAAGCCGCCCTCGCCTGACAGCCGTGGCACCGCCCATTCTGGCCAGAGAAACACGCATATGCGCGTGGCAGAGGGCGATGGCCAACGCATCAGCAGCATCTTCCTGGGGGCGCTGTTCCAGCTTCAACAGGTACTTCACCATTTCCCCCACCTGATTCTTTTCCGCCCCACCTTTGCCAACCACTGCCTGTTTTACCTGGCGAGCGGAATATTCGAACACCGGAACATGGGCCTGCATGACCGCAGCAATGGCAGCCCCCCTGGCCTGGCCCAGTTTCAGGGCGGAATCCGCATTGCGCGCCATAAAGACTTTTTCAATGCTGACTTCCGCCGGGCCGAATTCTTTCACCACCTGATCAATGCCCGCGAATATTTCCCCCAGGCGCGGCGGCATCTCCTTGTGGGTGGTAGTGATGGTACCGAATGCCACGGCCCGGGAGCGGTTCCCCACCTGCTCTACCAACCCGTAACCGGTACGGCGCGAGCCGGGATCAATGCCTAAAATAAGCGCCATATTTCTCTGACCGATAATGAAAAGACAGCTGCCTGATAGCTGGCCCAGTTCTACCCGAGCACTGTCCAAATGTCCAGCTTCTAGCTTCTAGCTTCTAGCTTCTAGCTTCTAGCTTCTAGCTTCTAGCTTCTAGCTTCTAGCAAGATTGTGGCCCGACACCAAAATGCA
>NZ_LWEZ01000502.1:0-1714 GCF_001634945.1 Alcanivorax sp. HI0044 | reverse complement strand
CCCACCACCGTCACAGCTCAGGAAAAGGCCTTCATCCCAATCGGTGTAATACCAAGCCGCTGCCACATGACAATAGTGATGGTTGGCAAAATAAATCTCGGTTTTAGGCCCCACACCCAGCGCTTTTCGAAGCAAGCTCTGATCGATCAACGCCGTTTCATCCAGCCCGGTTTTGCGCATTTGCCCCGCCAGGTTCAGATCTCGTGTTGGCGCAGGCATCAACTTGCGTTTGAGCGTCTGTACCGGGTGGCTGGTCTTGCGAAACGTATGCTCCGGGATACGGGTACGCGTCAAGGCAACAACATCCACATCCTTGCGGGTTAGCCCTACAGCATCCAGCGCTTCATCAATGGAAGCCAGAGCAAAAAAACCGCCATCGTTCTTAATCCGGCTGACCCGCTCTTCCTTGCAGAAAGAAACCAGCTTCTCATCTCTGAATACAGCGGCGCCAGCATCGTGCCCTGTGTGGAGACCCAGTATTATCATTTTCATTCCTCTGTTGAACCGGAACCCGGCAAGCCATCCCGGCCTGCGGTCAAATAAACCGCCCATTCTACATACTCTAGCCGTTGGCTGAACCAGAGCAGACAACTTAGCGAAACCCCGTCATTACGGTACAATGCCCCCCCTTACGCCCTGTTTGCTGAATTCAAGAGGTTCCCATGCCGCAGTATCGCTCCCGTACCACCACCCATGGCCGCAATATGGCTGGCGCCCGTGCCCTGTGGCGCGCCACGGGCATGAAGGACGGGGACTTCGGTAAACCGATTATTGCCATCGCCAACTCCTTTACCCAGTTCGTGCCCGGGCACGTGCACCTGAAGGACATGGGCCAGCTGGTGGCCGGCGAGGTGGAGAAGGCCGGGGGGATCGCCAAGGAATTCAACACCATTGCGGTGGATGACGGCATTGCCATGGGCCACGACGGGATGCTCTATTCCCTGCCCAGCCGCGACATCATTGCCGATTCCGTGGAATACATGGTCAACGCCCACTGCGCCGACGCCATTGTCTGTATTTCCAACTGCGACAAGATCACCCCCGGTATGCTGATGGCCGCCATGCGCCTGAACATCCCGGTGATCTTCGTATCCGGCGGCCCCATGGAAGCGGGCAAGACCAAGCTGGCCGAGGGCAAGCTGGACCTGGTGGACGCCATGGTGATGGCCGCCGATGACAGCGTGGACGAAGAAACCCTGAATGAAGTGGAGCGCTCTGCCTGCCCCACCTGCGGCTCCTGTTCCGGCATGTTCACCGCCAACTCCATGAACTGCCTGACCGAAGCACTGGGCCTGTCCCTGCCCGGCAACGGCTCACTGCTGGCCACCCATGCCGACCGTCGCGAGCTGTTCCTGGAAGCCGGTCGCCGCATCGTGGATATCACCCGGCGCTATTACGAGCAGGACGAAGAGGCCTTGCTGCCGCGCAATATCGCCACGGTTAAGGCGTTTGAGAACGCCATGAGCCTGGATATCGCCATGGGCGGGTCCACCAACACCGTGCTGCACTTGCTGGCAGCGGCACTGGAAGGCGAAGTGGATTTCACCATGGAAGACATCGACCGCCTGAGCCGCAAAGTGCCGTGCCTGTCGAAAGTGGCCCCGGCCACCCAGAAATACCATATGGAAGACGTGCACCGCGCCGGCGGCGTCATGGGCATTCTCGGCGAGCTGGACCGGGCCGGCCTGCTCAACCGGGACATCCCCATGGTGCA
>NZ_LWEZ01000501.1:0-861 GCF_001634945.1 Alcanivorax sp. HI0044 | reverse complement strand
TCAGCCGCTGATGCAATTGAGAGTTCCGGCCTGGACTGGAGCTCAGCATGAATGGCTGGCCGTGCTCGGCAGCGGCAACAACGAACTGATCGTCGCCGGGCGGGAGCGCCTGTTGTCATTGGGCATGCCTGCATCCCTGATCCGAAGTATTGAACGCCAACGTAAACCGCTGGAAACCTGGACGGTGACAGCTCCGCATGATGGCGTGATACGCAGTCTCAATGCTCGTGCTGGCATGACGCTGTCGGCCGGTGCTCCCGTGGCGGAGATTCAGTCACTCAACCCCGTGTGGGTGGAGATAGCAGTCCCGGAACGCCAATTGGGGCAAGTCAGTAGTGGTAACGCTGTTGACGTGACCGTTCAAGGAGTGAAGCCAGCACTGCGTGAGGGGCAAGTTGCCGACATTCTGCCTCTGGTGGATCAGTCCAGCCGAACTGTGCCGGTGCGAGTGACCTTGTCCAATGACGAGGGTGATCTGCGTCCGGGCATGAGCGCTCAGGTACGCATTCATGGCGAAGCCACACAGAAAGCATTGGCCGTACCAACCGCAGCCTTATTGCATACAGGAAAGCGCAGCCTGGTGATGCTTGATGAGGGGGAGGGTCGATATCGTCCGCAGGCAGTGTTGCCGGGGGGCGAGCTGGGAGACCAAACGCTGATCCTGGCAGGGCTGAAGGAAGACCAGAAGGTGGTTGTCAGTGGTCAGTTCCTGCTCGATTCCGAAGCCAGCCTGCAAGGCATTGCCGTTCAGGAGCTGGCTATGTCAGATGAGACGGAAATGATGAACGCACTGCACTATGCCGAAGGTGTTGTCGAGCAACTGAATGGCAGCAAAATAATGCTGGACCATGGCCCTTTCAA
>NZ_LWEZ01000500.1:0-725 GCF_001634945.1 Alcanivorax sp. HI0044 | reverse complement strand
CAGCAGTTGGGGAATGGATACCCGGGAAAAATAGCCGTCGGTGAGCAAATGGGTGCTGCCATCGCTGATCAGGATGGTGCTGGTGCCCAGGTAGGTCAGCGTCACCTGCCCCGGAGCGGGAGCCGGTTGCGGCGAGGCGATGGGCCAGCGTTCCAGGCTGGGGGTAAAGGTCAGCAGCAATACGCCGCACAAGATCACAAGCAGCAAAGCGCTGGAAATCCATCGCGCTATTTTCATTGTCTATCCATGGTTGTTCTTTTCGACGACGCGTCAATCCCTGCCTGCGTAGTGGTGTCGCACAGGCCAAGACCTGCCAGTTTAACGGAAATTACGCAGCTGCACAGGTCGGGAGCGGATTTTGCCGGCATGGATAGCGCTGGCCCGTCAGAGCCTGAACCCGTCCCGGCTTCGACTAAAGTCATACTGTGTTGCCATGGCCCTTTGGCTAGTCTGGAGCTCGAGCCTATCCCTTGTCTGCCTGAAAAGGGGGTGGCCTGATTTCCTGATGACGCAGAGGGACGAGTAATGAAAGAAGAAAACGCCCGCGCCTACTGGGCCGCTAACCTGCGATTGATTTTGACCTACCTGGCTGTCTGGTTCGCTGTCTCCTATGGCTGCGGCATTTTGCTGGTGGATGAACTCAATCAAATCCAATTCTTCGGTTTCAAGCTGGGCTTCTGGTTTGCGCAACAGGGAGCCATCTACGTGTTCCTGGTGCTGATCGT
>NZ_LWEZ01000499.1:0-1125 GCF_001634945.1 Alcanivorax sp. HI0044 | reverse complement strand
TGATGGCGGCCTTTATTGTGGATGAGCTGCAGAATCGCCGCGACCATGTGGTTGCCGAGCAGGCGTTTATTCAGGAAGCAATTCTGGATGCGCGGCTGCGTGAACTGGCGGACATGTACCTGCGCCAGCATGTGGAGACGCTGACCATGGCCTGCGAACTCTTTGGCTGCAAAGAACCAAAGCTGGACGCGGAGTTAATCTTCGCCACCTTCCTGACCATCGAACAGCGCTTGCTGGTACACCCGGAAAAAATCTCCCAGGAGTTTGTCGAGAAGCGCATGTACAACATGCTGGATAAAGTCGTTCCCCACCATGGCTGATGTGGATCCCGCGAACACCTCGGGTGGCAAGGGCGTGCCGTTAGAGCCCGGCTGGCAACAGCATTTGGCGGGCGAATTCGAGCAGGATTACATGGCGCAACTGCGCGACTTCCTGGCAGAACAGAAGCGTGCGGGGAAAACGGTTTTCCCGCCGGGGCCGGATATTTTCAACGCCTTTAACCTGACGCCCTTTGAGCAGGTAAAGGTAGTAATCCTGGGGCAGGACCCTTATCACGGTCCAAACCAGGCCCATGGCTTGTGCTTTTCCGTTCAGCACGGCGTAAAGACGCCGCCGTCACTGGTGAATATCTACAAGGAAATTCACCGGGATCTGGGCTTCGATATTCCTTCCCATGGCAACCTGACCCATTGGGCTGAGCAGGGTGTGCTGTTGCTCAATGCGGTGCTTACTGTCGAGGCCGGGCAAGCTGCTTCGCACCAGAAGCAGGGGTGGGAGAGGTTTACCGATGAAGCCATCGAGCATCTGAATCGTGATCGTGATGGCTTGGTGTTTTTGCTTTGGGGCAGCCATGCCCAGAAGAAAGGTCGCCTGATCGATCGCGACAAGCACTGCGTGCTCTCTGCCCCGCACCCTTCACCGTTATCTGCGTACCGTGGTTTCCTCGGCTGTGGCCATTTCTCCCGCGCGAATCAATACCTGCTTCAGCAGGGAAAAACGGCTATTGATTGGTCGGTGCCTGAAAATTAACAATTAATAATGAATAGTTAATAGCTGCGCGGTTGGTCACCTCGGTCTTTTCGAGTCCTGGGGCCGCGCCTATAGCATGAACGCGGCTTCAGACGT
>NZ_LWEZ01000498.1:0-1107 GCF_001634945.1 Alcanivorax sp. HI0044 | reverse complement strand
CAGCATTACCGGGGCTTCAAAGCCGGGCACCAGACGCTTGTAGGCGTTGGTGGAGGCGTTGGTGAAGGCGTTCAGGGCGCGGGCGTGCTTGATGATACCGCCGATGAAATACAGCGCTTCGTCAGACAGGCCAGCATAGCCGTCGCCGGCAAACAGGTTCTTGCCGTCTTTGCCCAGAGACACGTGCACGTGCATACCGGAGCCGTTATCACCGATCAGCGGCTTGGGCATGAAGGTAGCGGTTTTGCCGTAGGCGTGAGCCACGTTGTGTACGCAGTACTTGAGGATCTGTACTTCGTCTGCCTTGGCAGTCAGGGTGTTGGCGCCAACGCCGATTTCACACTGGCCTGCGGTGCCCACTTCGTGGTGATGCACTTCGATGTTCAGGCCCATGGATTCCATGGCAGAACACATTGCGCCACGCAGATCGTGCAGGCTGTCTACCGGCGGAACCGGGAAGTAGCCGCCTTTCACGCCCGGACGGTGACCGATGTTGCCACCTTCAAAATCTTCATGGGATACCCACGCCGCTTCTTCAGAGTGGATGTTGTACATGGAACCCTGCATGTCGGACTTCCACTGCACGGAATCAAATACGAAAAATTCCGGCTCCGGACCAAACAGCGCAGTGTCAGCAATACCGGTGGATTTCAGGTATTCCTCGGCACGACGAGCAACGGAGCGCGGGTCGCGCTCGTAACCTTGCATGGTGTTCGGCTCAAGAATGTCACAACGCAGGTTCAGGGTGGCAACGTCAGTGAACGGGTCCAGTACAGCGGATTCGTCATCCGGCATCATGACCATGTCGGATTCGTTAATGCCTTTCCAGCCAGCGATGGAAGAACCATCGAACATTTTGCCGTCCTGGAAGAAATCTTCATCGATTTCGCCAACCGGAAGGGTTACGTGCTGCTCCTTACCACGGCTATCGGTGAAGCGCAGGTCCACCCATTTCACATCGTTTTCTTTGATCAGTTTGAGGGTCTTAACAGACATTATCTTGCGTCCTCCTAAGGAACAGCGGGTTTGTCTCTGACTCGTCGTACCGCTCTGGGTAAGGGCAGCACAAGGAGCCGGTATTCTCGGCCACTGGGCCAGCTTTGCCAA
>NZ_LWEZ01000497.1:0-851 GCF_001634945.1 Alcanivorax sp. HI0044 | reverse complement strand
TGCAGAAATATCACCACAGGGTGATAGGTCAACAGCTGAGGAACGCAGATGGCATACTCATTCACTGAGAAAAAGCGGATCCGCAAAGATTTCGGCAAGCTTCCGAAAGTTATGGAGGTGCCTTATCTCCTGGCGATACAGCTCGATTCTTACCGTAAATTCCTGCAGCAGGATAAGAGCTCAGAAGAACGCCTTGAAGAAGGCCTGGAAGCCGCTTTCCGATCGGTATTTCCGATCGCCAGTTATTCAGGAAATGCAGCGCTGGAGTATGCCGGCTACGAGTTCGGCAAACCCGTTTTTGATGTAAAAGAATGCATCATTCGCGGTACTACCTACGCGGCGCCATTGCGTGTGCGTATTCGTCTGGTGATTTACGATCGTGAATCATCCGGGGCGATCAAGGATATTCGTGAACAACAGGTCTACATGGGTGAAATTCCCCTGATGACCGAAAACGGTACCTTCGTTATCAATGGTACCGAGCGTGTAATCGTGTCCCAGCTGCACCGGTCTCCCGGTGTGTTCTTCGACCACGATAAAGGCAAGACTCACTCCTCCGGCAAGCTGCTCTATTCTGCCCGGGTGATTCCTTACCGTGGTTCCTGGCTGGACTTTGAATTCGATCCCAAAGACCAGGTCTTTGTCCGGATCGACCGTCGCCGCAAATTGCCGGCGACCATCCTGCTGCGTGCGTTGGGTTACACCTCCGACGAAGTGTTGGAGATGTTCTTCGACACCAATGAAATCGCAGTGGAAGACGGCATTTACCGTATGAAGCTGGTGCCGGAGCGTCTGCGTGGTGAAACCGCGACCTTCGATATCCTGGCGGACGGTGAAGTCGTGGTGGAGCG
>NZ_LWEZ01000496.1:0-787 GCF_001634945.1 Alcanivorax sp. HI0044 | reverse complement strand
TAACCCCGGTGGCAAGGGCTGGCAACCAGGGTGTAAAGGGAGTCCCCACATCATGACCTGCGACTACATCAAACTCGCCAACAACGGTATCCAGCAGCTCAAGCCCTACGAACCGGGCAAGCCCATCGAGGAACTGGAGCGTGAGCTGGGCGTCACTGATATCGTCAAACTGGCCAGTAACGAGAATCCTCTGGGCGCGAGCCACAAGGCGTTGCGCGCCCTCAAGCATCTGCACGAGCTGCATCTGTATCCGGATGGTGCCACGTTTTCTCTGAAAGCTGCGCTGTCGGCGAAGCTGGGTGTGGACAGCGCGCAGCTGACACTGGGCAACGGCTCCAACGATGTGCTGGACCTGATTGCCCGGGCCTACCTGCAGGAAGGCGACGAAGCAGTTTTTTCCGAATACGCTTTTGCGGTGTACCCGATTGTAACCCTGGCCTGCAACGCCAAACCGGTGCAGGTGCCGTCCAATTTGTTTGGCCACGACCTGGCGGCCATGGCGGAAGCGGTGACCGAGCGCACCCGGGTCATCTTCGTGGCGAACCCCAACAACCCCACCGGCACCTGGTTTAACACCCATGCCCTGGACGAGTTCCTGTCACGGATTCCCGAGCGGGTGATCGTGGTGCTGGATGAGGCCTACGTGGAGTACGTGGAAGAAAGCCACTATCCGAATGGTATTGAGCGACTGGCCAAGTACCCGAACCTGGTTGTTACCCGCACCTTCTCCAAGATCTACGGCCTGGCTGGACTGCGGGTGGGTTATGGCATTTCCAGCCCGCAGATT
>NZ_LWEZ01000495.1:0-1283 GCF_001634945.1 Alcanivorax sp. HI0044 | reverse complement strand
TTTTTGCCGGGCTGTCAGGGTTTGACAGTCCGGCCATAACAAAAAAGGCGCCTGAAAAGGCGCCTTTTTTGTTTGTGACACGGAAGCCGTGACGGGAATTACATGTTCGGGTAATTCGGGCCGCCGGTGCCTTCCGGGGCCACCCAGTTGATGTTCTGGGTGGGGTCCTTGATGTCACAGGTTTTGCAGTGGACACAGTTCTGGGCGTTGATCTGGAAACGCTTGTCGCCCGTATTCTCGTCTTCCACCACTTCGTACACGCCTGCGGGGCAGTAACGCTGGGCCGGCTCGTCCCACTTGGGCAGGTTAACCTCAAGCGGCACGCTGGGATCTTTCAGCGTCAGGTGACACGGCTGATCTTCTTCGTGGTTGGTGTTGGACAGGAATACGCTGTCCAGCTTGGCGAAGGTGATCTTGCCGTCCGGCTTCGGGTAGTCGATCTTCTTGCTCTGGTCAGCCGGCTTCAGGGTAGCGTGATCCGGGGTGGTATCGCGCATGGTGAAGGGCAGCTTGCCATTGAACAGGTTGATGTCCACAAAGGCGAAAGCGGAGCCGACCAGGTTGCCGAACTTGTGCTGGGCCGGGCCGAAGTTGCGCTGCGCGTGCAGTTCTTCGTAAACCCAGCTCTTGTCGAAGGCATCCTTGTACTCGGTCAACTCGTCGCTGCCACGACCGCCCTTGAGAGCTTCCGCCAGAACTTCGGCGGCAATCATGCCGGACTTCATGGCCGTGTGAGTGCCCTTGATCTTGGCAAAGTTCAGCGTGCCAGCATTACAGCCCACCAGCAGGCCGCCGGGGAAGGTCATCTTGGGCAGGGACTGCAGGCCACCCTTGGAGATGGCGCGGGCGCCATAGGAGACACGCTTGCCGCCTTCCAGATGCTTTTTAATTTCCGGGTTGGTCTTCCAGCGCTGCATCTCGTCGAACGGTGAGACGTGCGGGTTGGAGTAGGCCAGATCGGTGATCAGGCCCAGGGCCACCTGGTTGTTTTCGATGTGGTACAGGAAAGCACCACCCGGGGAGCCGGATTCAGTCAGCGGCCAGCCAGCGGTGTGAACGACCAGCCCTTCCTGGTGCTTGGCCGGGTCAATGTCCCACAACTCTTTGATGCCGATGCCGTAATGTTGCGGATCGGTGCCTTCGCGCAGGTTGAATTTTTCCTGCAGCTGCTTGCCCAGATGACCACGGCAGCCTTCAGAGAAGATGGTGTACTTGGCGTGAAGCTCCATGCCCGGGGTGTAGCTGGGCTTGTGCTCGCCGTCATGGCCGATGCCGGAATCGCC
>NZ_LWEZ01000494.1:0-1186 GCF_001634945.1 Alcanivorax sp. HI0044 | reverse complement strand
TCTCACCGGACAGAGGGTGGTCCGGCCTGGCGAATGCGCGTAGAGGAAGAGAGGTTATCAGTTCCTGCCGGATCCCCGTTGTATCCTGGATGCTCTCAGCGCCCATGAAGAGCATATCCACTTGGCGGTTGACCAGGCGACGATGCAACTCTTCTGGCGTACCTTCACTGATGGTCAGGCTGACATCTGGCGCTTCCAGGAGCATCTTTGAAAGCGTACGCCTGAGAACGCTGGATTTTATTGCTTGCCCGAATGCCAGCCGAAGCTCACCAGTGGCAACGCTCTGCTGAATCTCCGCCTCTCTTTTCAAATCGCTGAGAGTGGATAGTACGGTTTCTGCTCGATGCCGAATCTGCAGACAGAACTCTGTCGGCGTCATACCGGATTTGGAGCGCAAGAAAAGGGGCGTGCCCAACTGGCTTTCGAGGTTGGCCAGGCTGCGCGTCAGTGCAGGCTGCGTGATATGCAAGGCCTGTGACGCGGCGTGTATCGTGCCGTAATCAAGCACGGCTTTCAGATGAGAGAGCTGCTTTGTACTTATCATGTTTATAACACTTAGTTATTCCTCACTACCTATAATGCATTATAGATTTTCCCTTGGCCCTGATATACCTATTCCTCCTCATAACATTTATGCATTTTATTAGCATAGGAATAACAAATATGACATCACGGTCACTTCGGCAAGTTCCATTGCTGATCACGTTTCTCTTATCACTTCTGCTGCCCGCTCTGGCCCTGGCCACGAAACAGCAGGCAAAAGATTATCTCGCTGCGGAGCGACTTATCACACACGGCAACACAACCAACGCCGTCCGTTTGTACCGCCAAGACGCAAGTCAGGGTGACTATGTCACGATCATCCCATCCCTGGGGCGGGGGGTAGCTGATTACACAGAACAGTACCAATCCACGCTGGTCACGCGACTGGTTGAAGCCGGGTACCAGGTCATTCTGATAGAGCCAAGAGGTGTTGGTGAAAGCAAGGGCGAGCTGACACCCGGTCAGGTTTCCATGGAAATGCTGGTTGACGATGTACGGCTCAGCCTGGACGCATTCAACATCAAGAAAGTGCACATGATTGGTCATGCTTTTGGCAACAGGTTGTCCCGAACCTTCGCGACGCTGTACCCGGAACGGATCGACAAGCTGGTTCTGCTGGCGGCGGGCGGTAACTTCGAAATGA
>NZ_LWEZ01000493.1:0-795 GCF_001634945.1 Alcanivorax sp. HI0044 | reverse complement strand
AGAACGTCAAGCCGCAGGTCTACGCGGGCATGTTCCCGGTAAGTGCGGATGACTATGAAGATTTCCGCGATGCGCTGGCCAAGCTGACCCTGAATGATGCCTCCCTGTTCTATGAACCGGAGACGTCCGACGCACTGGGCTTTGGTTTCCGGGTGGGCTTCCTGGGCATGCTGCACATGGAAATCATCCAGGAGCGACTGGAACGTGAATACGACCTGGATTTGATTACCACGGCCCCCACCGTGGTCTACGAGCTGGCGCTGGTTTCTGGCGACATCCTGCACGTGGATAATCCGTCCAAGTTGCCTGAAGGCGGCAAGATCGAGGAGTTCCGTGAGCCTATTGCGCGGGTCAATATCCTGGTGCCACAGGAATTTGTGGGTAATGTGATCACCCTTTGCGTGGAACGTCGTGGCTCACAGATCAACATGCAGTACCTGGGCAAGCAGGTTGCCCTGACCTACGACATTCCCATGGCGGAAGTGGTGCTGGATTTCTTTGATCGCATCAAGTCCGTGAGCCGGGGCTTTGCCTCCATGGATTATGCCTTCGAGCGATTCGAAGCCACCAAGCTGGTGCGGGTCGATGTGCTGATCAACGGTGATAAAGTGGATGCGCTAGCGATGATCTGCCACCTGGACCAATCAGCCTACCGAGGCCGTGCCCTGTGTGAAAAAATGAAAGAGCTGGTGCCACGACAAATGTTTGATGTGGCCATTCAGGCGGCCATTGGCAGCAAGATCATTGCCCGCCAGACCGTGAAAGCCCTGCGCAAGAACGTGACCGCGAAATGTT
>NZ_LWEZ01000492.1:0-765 GCF_001634945.1 Alcanivorax sp. HI0044 | reverse complement strand
GCTCATCAGCTTCACCGTGTCAGGGAGCAACACTTCCCGTGTCTGGCGGGTTTTTCTTACCCCTTCCCTTGCGAAGGAAAAGCCCGCAGGGCGGGCTTTCCAATCACGATAGGCCAGTCTGGCACGATCAAGAAGCATCGATCAGCCGCCTTTCTTTTCCTTGTTCGCCAAATACTCAATCACGGCGAACAGCTCTTTATCGCTCTTCAGGTTCTCACGCATCACCAGGTACTTGCCGTTCACTACGAAGTTCGGCACCCCGGGGATCTGGTAAGCCTTGGTCAGCGCGTCAGCCTGACGAATCTTGGTAGACACGCCGAAGGAACCGTACAGCTTGTTGAACTCGGCAGGGTCCACATCGTACTTGCGGAAGAAGTTGGCCAGCGCCGGTTCATTGAACAGGGGCTCACGGTGCTTATGGATCGCGTCGAACAGCGGACCGTGGATTTCATCTACCAGGCCCAGGGCTTCTTCCACGTAATAGGCACGGGCCAGCGGCTCGGCATTACGCAGGAACAACACCGGCGTGCGCACATAGTTGATGTAATCCGGTTTGGTTTTCAGCCACGCGTCAACGGAAGGCTCCAGGGAATAACAATGCGGGCAGGCATAGGAAAAGAATTCCCGCACTTCCACCTTGCTGGGATCATCCACGGCGCCCGGCACATCCAGAATCTTGTAGTGGGTATCAACCGCAAAACGGGTGTGTTCCTCAGCGGCAGCAACTCCGGTCGCCAGCCCCAGACTCAGCAGCAAAGCCGTCAC
>NZ_LWEZ01000491.1:0-4266 GCF_001634945.1 Alcanivorax sp. HI0044 | reverse complement strand
CAAGGTGCGGTTGCCTGGTGTGAAGAAAGTCTTTGAGCAGGATGCCAAAGTCTTTCAGGCGGTGGCGGCGCTGGTGGCGCCCACCTTCCGTGAGTTTGATCTGCAGCAGGCCATTGAGCAGCTACTGACCATGACGGCCATGGAGCTGGATTTCCGTAACGAAGCCGCGAGTACCTTGCGTTTTTCCCGCCAGCCCCATCACGAGCGCATCCGCATCCCGGATATCATCGAGGGTTTATGCGGTGAATCGGTGCTGGTGACCAGCTGGGAAGGCGGGCAGCGACTGCGCAATTACCTGGATACTCACCCGGAAAAAGCCCAGGACCTGCTGGGAGTGTTGCTGACCAGCTATCTTCAGCAGGTCACCCGCTTTGGCGTTTACCAGGCAGACCCGCACCCGGGTAACTTTCTGGTGAATGATGACGAACAGGTGGTGATTCTGGATTACGGCGCTATTGGTGTGCTCACGGCGGATGAGGTGCGGCGTTACTCCCGCCTGCTATATGGATTGATGGGCTTTGAGGGGCCGGTGGATATCGGTGAGCTTTTTGTTCAGGCCGGGTTCAAGGGTGGCAGCCCGGAAACCCTGAAGGAGCTGGCGTTGTATGTGCTGACCGATCGCCTCAGTGAACAGGGGCCAATAGCTGCCATGGGCGAATTGATGAGCCGCTTTCGGGAAGAGCGCATCAGCATTCCCGATTCCTATATCGGCATTTCCCGGGTGTTGATTACGCTGGGTGGCTTTCTGATGAGTTATCAGGTCCCGTTTGACTGGACTCCGCCGGAGCAACGAGCCGGCGGAGCTTGATCAGTCTTGGGTTTCAGGCGCGTCTCAGGGGCGCGCTTCGCGCCAGAAGGCACGGAAGGCATCGGCACTTTTGCCGGGCACTTCTGCCATGGGAACATGACCAATGCCATCAAGAATCACCGCGCGGGATTGCGGTAACTCCTCGAGAAAGGCGTCTACATTATCGACTCCAAGCAAGCGATCTTCGCGACCCCATAGCACCAGGGTTGGTGTTTGAATAGCGGGCAGCACGTTTTTGTCTTCGAGCACCATGCCTGGGTCGTCCATCAGATCTTGCCATATTTTTTCAGCCACATGGGAGTTCTCCGCTTTCTTTTGCCCCATGATGTCGATAAAGAATCCGGGCATGTAAGGCGGTTCTTCCATGGCCCACTTCAAGGTGGTCTGGAATTGTTCTGCCTTGTGCGGAATCAGTGGGTTGCTCTCACTCTTGGCGAGAACATTCTTAAATTCCTCGGTCTGGCGAGTCAGGCCGGCAGAGTCCACCAGGCCCATGGAAAGCACACGCTCTGGTGCCTGTTGGGCAATAGCCAGGGAAATGGCGCCGCCCATGGAATTGCCGGCCACATGGAATTGCTGGATGTCGAGAGCATCCATCAGCGTTAGCAGGCGGGAGGCCTGGGCTGCCATGGTGTAATCCAGGTCCAGTGTACGGGTGGTTTGCCCGTGGCCTGGCAGGTCCGGCACCACAAAAACGAAATCGCCTTCGAGTTCATTGGCAAAGCGAATCCAGTTACTGGAATCGGCGCTGAACCCATGAATCAGTAGTACGGTTTCCTTGTCGGAGATGTTTTCACTATTTTGTTCACTGACAAGCAGGTGCCACTCGATGCCGTCCGCCGTTGTCAGTGTCCGGTCTTCCAGGCCGGCGCGGCTTTTTTCCATGCTCAGGCCATTATCATAGGCCCAGCGTGCCGCGTCTTCGCAGCCATTCAAAAAGACAGTACACAGAATAAAAAGAAACAGGTGTTTCGGTTGCATGCCGAACTCTCCGTTGTATGGCGTCACCTTCAAGGCGCTTCTCGTTTCCCGTGCGGGAAGCGAAAAGGTGATTGCCTTGCCCAAGCTGGGCCAAGCATAGGGGATATGCAGCGAAAATAGCCTTCTGAACGGGCCATTTTTCGGATCTGAACGGTTTCCTACCGGGACTTAAGATTCCAGATGCCGGCGGCCACGATCAACAGGGTGCCGATGATGGTGGTCAGCACCAGGGTCTCGCCCCAGAACATCCAGCCGAGCAACGCAGCCCAGATCACGGAGGAGTAGTTATAGACGCCCACCTGACCGGGTCGGGCAATCTGGTAGGCGGTGGTCATGGCATATTGCCCGCCTGTGGCCACCAGGCCGATGGCGAGAAGCCAGAGGTAATCGGTGCCTGCGGGCAGGGTGGTGGCCCATAGTAAAGGCAGAGACGAAAACAGTGTGGCAAAGAGCGCAAAGTAGAACACCACACGCTGGGCGGGCTCGGAAACCGCCATGCGACGGATGCTGACCTTGGCGATACTCATGATGGCCGCGCCGGCCAGCGCTACCCACATGACCGGGTCAATATGACCCTGCCCGGCGCGCATGATGATAGCAACGCCGATAAAGCCGGCGACGATGGCCAGCCAGGTGTGCAGACCGATCCGTTCACTGAGCCATAACCAGGCGATGATCGGTAGGAAAAACGGCACCGTCATTTTGACCAGTACCGCCTCTGCCAGGGCAATATGCCCAATGGCGTAAAAGAAACAAAACATGGCGCTCACGCCGGTGAAAGCACGGATCAGGTGCAGATGCACAAAGCGGGTTCGTAGCTGACCAAAACCACCGCGGGTGGCGATGATCGGCAGCAGGAACATCAGCCCGAACAGGTTGCGTGCAAACACGATGACCTCGGTGTCGAGGTGATCAGACAGGTGCTTGATCATGGCAGCCATCACCGCCAGAAGGCCTTCACCGAGTATCAGCAGCAAGGCACCCTTCAAGGGTTGGTCATTCATTGGTGAGGCGTCCGGGGTGGAGGAGTGAAGGGGCGAAGAAAAACGGCCAGACAGCTCGAACCGGATAACGTGTTCGCTGGCATGTTCGTGACCTGCTAGCCTTGAGCGTGAAGCTCGGCCCGCATACGTTCAGGCTTCGGCCAATCGGGCCGGCATTCTACCGCTGTCCCAGCCGGGACGCCACGCCATACGGTGGGAGGATGAAAAGGAAGCATGCGCTGTTTTATCGGTATTCCGGTCATCGGCACACTGGCACACCAGTGTGTCACACTATCCCATAGCATGGGACACGCTACCCCCATGGCCAACCTGCACCTGACGCTGGCGTTCCTGGGTGAACAGTCCGAAGCGGCCTTGAACCAGCTACATGGCCCGCTGAAAGAGCTTGCTGACAATAGCCCACCGTTTCAGCAGTTGCTCAACCGCTGTGAGCCCTTCCCCCGGGAGCAAGGCCCTTTTATGGCATTGACCGGTGCGGCCTGTCTGGCACTCAAGCAGCTGCACCATGACCTTTGCTTGTGTCTTCAAGAGTACGGTTTCCCGCGGGAGGGGCGGCCGTTTCGGCCCCACATTACGCTGGCCAAACCGGGGACTACGCAAACGCCTTTCAAGGCCATTGGCGACTGGGTGTTACCTGTGAATACGTTGATGCTTTACCGCAGTGAGCTGGGCGAGCCGTTTCCGAGCTATGAGCCACTGGCCCGGTTTCCACTGCTGGCGGGTGATTAGCCGGTTAATGGCCTGGGGTGCAATGCGTTCGGTATCCAGTAACTTGAATTCCCCGTTATTACCCGCATGCCTGATAGAGTATGCATGCAGTGCAACAAGGAGAGCTTACCGATGCAGCTACTTAGCAACAGCCTCACCGACCAGGCACCGATTCCGGAAAAATTTGCCTTTGCGGTGATCGACCCGGATACCCATGTGTCGCTATCGAGCAACATCAATCCGCATCTGGCCTGGAAAGGTGCCCCGGAGGGAACCCGTTCCTTTGCGGTGGTGTGCCTGGACCCGGACGCCCCCAGCGCGGCCGATGATGTGAACCAGGAAGACCGGGAAGTGCCGGCCAGCTTGCCGCGAGTCGATTTTTACCACTGGACCTTGTTTAACATTCCTGCGGACCAGAGCGAAATTCGCGAAGGTAGCCATTGCGACAGCGTCACCCCGAAAGGCAAACGCGGCCCGGCGGCACCGGATGGGCAGCGCCATGGGCTCAATGATTACACTGGCTGGTTTGCTGGCGATGCAGACATGGAAGGCCAGTATTTTGGTTACGATGGCCCTTGTCCGCCGTGGAATGACAGTACCGTGCACCGTTATGTCTTTACGGTTTATGCACTGGATGTGGAAACGCTGCCGGAGGGCAGGGATCTGAGCGGTGCGGCACTGGCTGAACAGATCAAATCACATTCACTGGCTCAAGCCAGCCTGACGGTTAGCTATACGCTGAATCCGCGTTTGGCTGAAGGGTGA
>NZ_LWEZ01000490.1:0-1569 GCF_001634945.1 Alcanivorax sp. HI0044 | reverse complement strand
TGAAGGCGGGGTAAGGGGTAGGGTATTGGCTGCGACATAGAGTGTCGCGGCTGGAGAATAGAATTGCACAAGTGAATAACGGGCTAAGGCCTGCTTTTGGGATCAGGTCAGCCCGAGTGATAAGAATTCGAAGAAAGGAGCCCTTCGTGAAAGCACTGAGACTCACATCGTTACTGGTTATGGCTTCCCTCGCTGCCTGTGGTGGTGGCGGTGGAGGAAGTGGCGGATCGAACACCGGTACGTCACAAGCGCAACCAGAAGATGGGTTATACCCCTCGACGGTAGAGCGCTCAGCCTTTACAGCTAGCGAAGCCTGCCCGGATGGGGGGATTACCATTGATCAGGGTATCGACACCAACACCAATGGCGTACTGGACCCCGATGAGATTTATGAATCTCAACAAGTGTGTCATGGCGCTTCGGGAGAGGACGGTCTTTCCAGTCTGATTCGTGTAGATGAAATTTCGGCAGGCCTTGAGTGTGCCAATGGCGGCTTGAAGGTGAGTGTGGGGCTGGATGCATCTGAAGATGGGGTGCTAGATGCTGAGGAAGTCAGTCAGAGTAGCTATGTCTGTTCGATTTCAGCAAGCCAAACCGATGGATTCAGTAGCTTGCTAGATATGTCCAATGAGCCTGAAGGTGCTGAGTGTGCTTCAGGGGGTCAAAAATTAACCTCTGGCTTGGACTTCAATCGCAATGGCACCCTGGATATCGATGAAGTTATTCAGACGAAATATATCTGCAACGGGGTTAGCCCGGTTGTGCACTCCTCGTTGGTGAAAACAGAAAATATTGGCCCTGGCCAGTTCTGTGACAATGGTGGAGTCAAGGTCTCCTCCGGCCTTGATGTGAACGAGGATGGCCTTCTCAGTGAAGGCGAGATAACAGGCAATGCGTACATCTGCCATGGTGAAGATGGAGAAAACTCAATTTCCCTGGTTGCTGTTGAGGTAGAGGCTGCCGGGGCCAATTGCTCCGCAGGCGGGAATAAAGTCACCAGTGGTCAGGACTTGAATGCAGATGGCACGCTGCAAGCAGAAGAAGTCACCGATGTAAATTATATCTGTAATGGAACAGATGGAATTGATGGAGAAGACGGCCTCTCCGCTCTGGTCAATGTCAGTGATGAGCCGGCAGGCGTTAACTGCCCGTCAGGAGGGAAACGGATCGAGACCGGGCAAGATGACAATGCAGATGGCATTTTACAGGCGGCTGAAATCGATCAGTCAGATTACCTGTGTAATGGGGAAAATGGCGATTCTGCCATCTCGTCTCTCGTGAGGGTGGAGCAAGAAGCGGCTGGAGCGAATTGTTCAGCCGGTGGGTATGTGCTGCATACCGGGATGGATGCAAATGCAAACGCATATCTGGATAGCAGTGAAATATCCGAATCACACTATGTTTGTAATGGTGAGGATGGGGCTGGTAGCGGAGGTGGTGATTCCGATGGGACAGCTGATATGAACTACTTCGTTGTGAATACCCAGCTTGGTGAAGTAACGGAAATTGATTGCCCTGGTGGAGCCAGCAGCAACAGCAAAAGGAAAAATGAATACTTTGCATTGGCAT
>NZ_LWEZ01000489.1:0-1155 GCF_001634945.1 Alcanivorax sp. HI0044 | reverse complement strand
ACGCGCGCTCAAAGTTCAGGCCGAACCGATTGGCGACCTGACTGCCGACCAAGCATTGCGACAATTACATAACGCGGTGGAAACTCTACCGCTGCCAAAAGGTTATGCTCTGGAATGGGGCGGCGAATATGAGAAAGCCAGCGAAGCGCAAGCGTCCCTGGCGAAACAGGTACCGCTGGGGATCCTTGTGATGCTGGTAATTTCAGTATTATTGTTCGGAAAGGTCCGTCAGCCGCTGATAATCTGGCTGATCGTACCAATGTCGATCTGTGGCGTGAGCATCGGCCTGTTACTAACTGGTCAGCCATTCACTTTCATGGCAATGCTCGGCTTCCTCAGCCTTTCCGGAATGCTGATGAAAAATGCCATCGTGTTAATTGACGAAGTCGACGCACAGGTCAAGGACGGTAAGCTAATGAGAGATGCACTAGTCGATGGCAGCGTCAGCCGCCTGCGCCCCGTGATCCTCGCGGCCTTCACCACCATTCTCGGCATGATACCTCTGATGTGGGACGCCTTCTTTTCGAGCATGGCGATTACTATCATGGGGGGGCTTGCCTTCGCCACTCTGCTTACCATGGTGGCAATACCTGTGCTTTATTCACTTTTCTTCCGCGTGCGGTTCTAGGCGGGCTCTTGAAAACTCCGCACACTAACATAGCTTAGCATGAGCCCTCGCACTCTTCTTGGATTATATGATCCAGCCGATAGTGCATGCATCTATCCAAACAACATTTATCACAACTTCTCTTGCGACATAGAGCGCACTTCCATTTGGGCGAACATTACCCCCAACTGAATAGCGAATTTTGCTATTCATATTCTCGTCTTTCACGATCGCAATTCAACACATGTGATTTACAAAAGTCTACGGACTACAGGCAGCAAAAAGAGACATAAAACTCTGACAACCTATCAAAGCGCCTCTATCTCCTTGGCTTTCACATAAACAGCTCTAATCTAATTATTTTCAAACACATATCACCTCCATGAAGCCGGGAAGGAATGTCCTTCCTGACCCCATCTCATGGAGGTTTCATGATCATTCAATGTCCGTCCTGCCGCTCCATCCGCATCGTCGCCCTGCAAAATGGCCGCAAGGTTGGCGGGACTGTTGGCACGGCTGCCGGCGCTGCCAGTGGGTTTGCCATGGCG
>NZ_LWEZ01000488.1:0-1032 GCF_001634945.1 Alcanivorax sp. HI0044 | reverse complement strand
CATGACAGTGTTGCTGCTGTTTGTTATGGAGGTCGGCGAAGATACAATGATCCAGGGGGAAATTATTCTGGATAGTCGCTGGCTAATAATTGCGGCAATCAATGGAGGGATGTTCTTGTTCTTCCGGGTGGTTAGCAAGCGAACACGTTGGCTTTCCAAGGTTGGCAGGTAATATACCGAAAGGAAAAATCGTTAGGGAAGGAGAAGATAATCGAAGGGAAATAGGGGACACCCATAAATTGGAAGATCTCCTACGCTGAAAATGCACGATGTCTGATATTGGTCTGTTTGTATGGTCAGTATCTTTGGGGTCATGGATAAGCAAGGAGGCGCTCCATGACTCGTGCTCGCTATGCCCAGGTTTCTCTGGACTCCACTCCCTACTATCACTGCATCTGCCGTTGTGTGCGGCGAGCCTTCCTGTGTGGTCAGGACCACTATTCCGGCCAGGATTACGAACATCGCCGGCAATGGGTGGTGGATCGCCTTGCGGTGCTGGGTGAGATGTTTGCCATTGATCTCTGTGCCTATGCGGTAATGTCCAATCACTATCACGTTGTTGTTCGGCTCAATCAGAAGAAGGCGCAGGCCTGGTCAGATACTGAAGTCGCTGAGCGATGGATGCGGTTATTCAGTGGGCCACTGATTGTGAAGCGCTGGCTGAGCGGGCAGTCAGAGGGTGGTGAGGCATTGAAAGCGCTTGAGATCGTCGGCCAATGGCGTGAGCGGCTTTATGATCTTGGCTGGTTCATGAAATGCCTGAATGAATACCTCGCCCGGCGAGCGAACGAGGAGGATTGCTGTAAGGGACGC
This sequence comes from Alcanivorax sp. HI0044, assembly GCF_001634945.1. Taxonomy (NCBI): domain Bacteria; kingdom Pseudomonadati; phylum Pseudomonadota; class Gammaproteobacteria; order Oceanospirillales; family Alcanivoracaceae; genus Alcanivorax; species Alcanivorax sp. HI0044. Next base: position 219 of record NZ_LWEZ01000488.1, on the reverse strand, counting down.
TTCTGGGAAGGCCGTTACAAGTGCCAGGCGCTACTGGATGAAAAGGCCGTATTGCAGTGTATGGCTTATGTGGATCTCAATCCTGTTCGGGCAGATATGGCCAGTACTCCTGAAGCTTCGGATTATACCTCGGTTCAACAACGAGCCAGCGAGATCAAGGGTCGCCAGACAACGAAGAAAATGCCTCACCTACTCCCGATGGTGGATAGTGAGACAGTG
>NZ_LWEZ01000487.1:0-612 GCF_001634945.1 Alcanivorax sp. HI0044 | reverse complement strand
GCGTTAACCGGGCACTCCGGTTCACACAGTGCACAGTCGATACACTCGTCCGGGTGGATGACCAGAAAATTTTCGCCTTCGTAGAAACAGTCTACCGGGCACACTTCCACACAATCGGTGTGTTTGCAGTTAATGCAGTTCTCACCTACTACGAACGTCATATCCTGTCCTCGCCAGGTGTCTTCATTTTGTACAGCGCCAAGAGCTGATTATAGCAGCAACAGGCACGGTCTCGCTTGGGGTGGCGCTAGTCTAGCGATATGCCCAGAGGCAGGCAAACGCAGCGTTGATATAAGGATATAGCGCATGCAGTCAGAAGAGGACACGGGCGGGGGGATGGAGCACCTGCAGGAGCACTTCTCGAGGTGCGAACCCCCGAGTGCCGGTCGAGTTGCGAGAAGCGAGTTTCGAAAGGCAAACCCGAAAACAGGGTAAAGTCTGACGGTTTTCGCTTCTCGTCACCGGGCTTGTCGTGCCACCAACCCAGCGCTGTTCCTGCAGCGCTAAAGCAGTCCTCTCAGCTTGTAGAGTGCCTCCAGCGCCTGCTTCGGCGTCAAATCATCCGGGTCCAGTTCCTTGAGGGCGTGCTCCACGGCACTGGGCTCACTGAAC
>NZ_LWEZ01000486.1:0-1112 GCF_001634945.1 Alcanivorax sp. HI0044 | reverse complement strand
TGAAAGCAATAGCCGTATTGCTGCTCTTGAAGAGCAGCTTGAGAAAGCTAGCTCTGTAGATGTTGCTGGGTTGAGCTACGCAGTTCAGAGCTCTTCAGTGGAGCTGCAGAAATACGATGCTGACCCAAACAATGCTTCGGAGGATCCTGGATTTTGGAATATCGATCTTTATGTGGAAAAGTTTCTCCTGACCTTTAATGATGACGCTAATCAAACCGTTGATCTTGATTTTGAAAGTGAATTCAAGGGAGATCTTTGGGAAGATGGAACGATGCGCTTCGACGTTGACACAACGCCTGGAAGCGAGCAGCTTTTCTGGGCCCAAGATGGAAATAAACTGACTTTGTCAGAAACTCTGGGTGGTGAAGTTGTTGTAGAGTTTATTGTGACTGAAGGCGCTGGAGTGATTTACGCTTTAGATGCTGAATTCGAAGAAAATGACCCAGGATCTCCTACTTGTGGGGATGGAACACAAACCTGCTACGGCGACTTTTTCGACAGTGGCACATTGATGGGTATCCGCCAGAGCTCCGTTCAGTAATGTTGCTATGACGTATAATCGAGTGGACCATTTTGGTTCGCTCGATTATTTATCCCTTCCTAATACCGCGTCTCCGCCATTCCCGAAAACTGCTTGGCCAGATAGGTGGCGTAGTTGTCGGTCATGCCGGCGAGAAAATCCAGCGCCCGCATGATGCATTGATAAATTCTTTCCTGTTCCGGTAATTGCTCCAGGTTTTCCGGAAAACTGTGGCGGCCAATCAGATCAATGATGCGTTCGTGGCGGTAATTGTTGTATGTGCTTTTTGTGCTGTTGCAGGCATGGGATACGGCGGCTTCTATCAAACCATCCAGTAATGCGCCCATCACTTCAAAGGCGCCGATTTCCAGTTCGATCTTGCGGGGATGTTCAAAGACTTTTGAGCGGGCCAGCTGTTTGGCATTTTCAACCACATCGCGCACGGCGGGTTCGCAGTGGCTGATTAGATCCCCTTCCATTCTCCCGCGTAACAAAGGTTCGTGATTGGCTACAAAAGCCTCGACCCCTGCTTCAATAAACCGCTCGATGATCTTGCCGCGCAGTAGTGCCGCCTTGCGGCCGTCGCGCAGGT
>NZ_LWEZ01000485.1:0-640 GCF_001634945.1 Alcanivorax sp. HI0044 | reverse complement strand
GGAGGAAACTGCTAGACTGGCCTCTTTGATGTACTCGCACTTTGGCCTCAGGCATTTGGCATCCATCCGGGAGCTCCATGAAAATCCTCGCCCTCTACACCGCCAGCCAGTCTCGCGGCCCGGTGGAAAGCCAACCAGCCGTGCAGCTGCGCGCCGGCTGCGGCATCGTTGGCGACCGCCATTACCGCCGCAACGCCAAGCCGGAAGAACAAATTACCCTGATCGAATCCGAGGCCATCGCCACCTATAACCGCGAGCACAAGCAGCAGGTCGAGCCGCACACCCTGCGCCGTAACGTGCTGACCGAAGGCGTCGATCTCAACGCCCTGGAAGGCCGGGAGTTTTTGCTCGGCAACATCCGCCTGCGCGGCATAGAGCTGTGTGAGCCTTGCTCCGTGGTAGGGCACCTGCTGGCCGGCGATCTGACCCCGCCGCAGGTCATCAAGGCCCTGCTGGGCCGGGGCGGCCTGCGTTGTGAAATCCTCTCCAGTGGCGTGATTCGCGTAGGCGATAGCATTGCCACCCATGTGACCGAAACCCTGTAGAGCGGAGACCGGCTCACCCCGATGTCGCCCTGCGCAACCTTAATCCAGGAAACCTGGCTCGAATGAACGACAAGGAAATGACGGACCCTATCCAG
>NZ_LWEZ01000484.1:0-1303 GCF_001634945.1 Alcanivorax sp. HI0044 | reverse complement strand
GTGGTATCAGCCACGTAGGCGTAGGGGTGATTGAAGGCTTCCTTCTCGACGTGGTTGTAAAGCCTCCGCGTCATGCGGTGATCGTCTACCATTTCCGGAAGAGCTGGCCGGAACGTCCTTCCACACGCCCGGCAGGTGTAGCGGCGACGGACCACCCAGAGGGTGACCCGCTTTCCGTGGATGGGTAGGTCGCGATAGGCCACATCGCGCTTGCCGAACCTGACAAACTCACTCTCAACGCCGCATTCCTCGCAAGCTAGAGGCTCAGGAGCTTCGACCTGGTAGTGGAGATCATGCTCTTCCATCTTGGTGCCTAGGACGTGGTACTCGGGAAGGTGAAGGATGTTGTCAGGCAAGCTAGTCATGCAAACTTTCCTTGTCGACATGGTCCATAGATGATCGCGACTCTTTGACCGCGTTGTTTTCAACGAACTGAAGGTGAGTTACTCCCTTGGGTCTTCTGCTTCTCTGAGCCCTTCATGCAATGACGCAATTAGCGGGCAAGTGATATTGCCTTGTTGTGCATGGCATCTGTCGACCATTTCGCTCAGCACCTTCTCAATTCTTTCAAGCCTGTCGATCTTCTCGCGAACGTCCCCTAACTTGTGCTCTGCGAGAGCACTGGCTTCTTGACAGTGGGCGCCATCTTCCAGCCGAAGTAGGTCACTGATCTCATCCAGACTAAAGCCCAGCTGCTGCGCCGTTTTCACGAACGTCAACCTGTCGATATCGGCGGCACTATAGCGTCGAATACCTCCGGGAGGGCGTTCGGGCTCCGATAATAGCCCTCGTCGCTGGTAATAGCGGATTGTCTCGACATTGACGCCGGCCGCCTTGGCCAGGCCGCCAATGGTCATGGTGTCCGCCACTTTATCTGCATGTCTCTTCATGATGCTTGACTCCGTACCAAGCTACGGAAGTAACCTTATCGTAGCTCCCCCCATCCCGAAAGGAGAATCGTCAATGCGGACATCTAAAACGGGGCGAGGGCCCCTGGCCGCCGGAGGAGTCGCGGCCCTCCTGGCCTCGGCGTGTTGCCTCGGCCCGCTGGTGCTGATCACGCTGGGCGTTTCCGGCGCCTGGATCAGCAATCTGGCGGCGTTGGAGCCCTATCGCCCGCTCTTTATCGGCGTCGCGCTGGTGGCGATGTTCTTCGCCTGGCGTCGCGTCTTTCGGCCAGTGGAAAAGTGCCAGCCGGGAGAGGTGTGTGCCGTGCCACGGGTCAGGACGGGCTACAAGGCGATCTTCTGGCTCGTATCGCTGCTGGTGCTAATCGCCCTGGTATTCCCCTACATCTTGCCCC
>NZ_LWEZ01000483.1:0-1529 GCF_001634945.1 Alcanivorax sp. HI0044 | reverse complement strand
TCCACATCGACCTGGAGCGCATCCGTAATTTCGACAAGAACACCATCTTGCGCACCCTGGCCCGCTCCGCCACGGACCTGAAGCAGGACAAAACGGTGGCCGTGGACTATGAAGCGGAAGGCTTCAGTCTGCACGTGCAGAGCGACATCATGAGAAAACGCGACCGTGAAAAAGTCATTGAGATGATGGGGCGCGCTGCGAAAAAAGTGCAGGTCGAGGTGCGGGTCTGAGCGACAAGCTCAGACAGGGGAACCGGAAAAGCTCCCCCGGTTTTCCTTTTCAACTTTTTACTTTGAACTTTCAACTGATGTATCGCGGGCAGTCCCGCAGGTCGGCTTAGGCGTAGCCGTAAGCCGACATTCAGAGGCTCCCTAATTCAACGGAAACGCCGTCCAGTTGTCGGCCCATGTCTGCGCGCTGCCCGGGCGCATGGCACCGAGATAATCCGCTGCTTCATCCCAGAACTCTCCCTGCGTGATCGCCGTGGCGCCATTACGGGCAGGAGAGCGTGAGGTGGGGGCAAAGTCCGGATGGGAGGTGCTGGTCGCATCGCGGGTGAGCAACGGGTCGGTGCCAAACTGGGCGCCCACGGAACGGCTCTGGAAATAACGACGCTCGTCGAAACCGTTATCGTCATCATTGTCCATGTTTTCTGAGTCGAAGAACGTCAGGCCACGGCTGCCCACTTTATGCACCATCATACTGTTGAAGGTGAGCTCGCCTTCCTGAATACGGCGCACGGTCTCGCCGCCTTTCAGGTCGATGGTTTCCCCGGAGAAACCGTCAATAATCATGTTGTTGAAATGCCCGCCGGTGCCCACTTTTAGGGTCATCGCCCGGTGGTATTTTTCATGGCTGCGCGGGCTGATCAAGGTCACGTTATACATGACCGGCGCGGAAATGGGTGTGGCATCCGGATTCGCCTTGAGATTATCGCCTTCAAACGCATTGTCGCCCACATTGGCATGCTGTTGCACGACCAGAAACTGTACCCGGCCACGCCAGCCCATATCCCAGTCCAGCGAGTCGTCCGCAGCACCGGTAATAATGATGTGCTTGAGGTCCACTGTGCCACCGAACACTTCGATACCGTCGTCCAGTGCGCGATGGACCTGCACATTACGAATAATGGTGCTGCTGCCACAGCCGCCCAGGGTCAGGCCATTCAATTCGTTATTGGCGTAGACCTCGAAGCCGGCGAACTCCACGCGGGTGTATTCCATCACACCGCAGGAGCCGTCCGCATCGCTGCCGCCAAAGGCTCCCCGGGTATCGCCGTCGGGAATGCCTTCAATATGTGCGTTGGCCACGTTAACCGGTGCGCTGCCGAGCATGACCACACCGCCCAGTCGCCGGCAGTACGGGTGCCTTCCGGCTGGGTGCTGGTGAAGACGATGGGTGCGTTTTCCTGGCCACGGGAGAACAGGGTGGCGTCCCGGGTAATTACCAGGGCGGAGCCGGGTTTGCCTTCAATGCGTGTGCCGGGCTCGATGGTCAGACTGCCGCCCGCTTCCACATAGACAATGCCA
>NZ_LWEZ01000482.1:0-860 GCF_001634945.1 Alcanivorax sp. HI0044 | reverse complement strand
ATATTGCCGAGGGATTTGAGCGCCTTTCCACTAAAGAAAGAGCGCGTTTCTGGAGTTATGCCAAAGGATCTGTCGGTGAGTTGAGAACCCAGATTCATATTGGCCATGAAATCGGTTATATCACCGAAGATAAAGCCGGTCGTTGGCTCTCTGAGTCTGAACAGCTATCAAGGATGCTGGCGACCATGATCAAGGGCATACAGCATGGCTGAGCCCGGGAGTTGAGGGTTGTCCTTTTCAACTTTCAACTTTGAACTTTCAACTGAAGGAATATCGCATGTCTGAGAAATCCCCGTACCAGGAAAAAGCAAACGAATCCAAAGCCCATGTCGTATGGCATGAGTCTAATGTGTCCAAGGCGGATCGCGCCAAGGTTAAGGGCCAGACGCCGAAGTGTATCTGGCTGACGGGTCTGTCCGGTTCCGGTAAGTCCACGCTGGCGAATGCGCTGGAAGTGGCGTTGACCGAACAGGGTAACCACACTTACCTGCTGGATGGCGACAATGTGCGCCACGGCCTGAACAAGAACCTGGGTATGAGTGATGAAGACCGCACCGAGAACATTCGCCGGGTGTCTGAAGTGGCCAAATTGATGGTGGATGCCGGTTTGATTGTGGTAACGGCCTTTATCAGCCCGTTCCGCGCCGATCGCGATGCGGCCCGTGAGTTGTTCGAAGACGGTGAGTTTGTGGAAGTATTTGTGGATGCGCCGCTTGAAGAGTGTGAGAAGCGCGATCCCAAAGGGCTGTACCAGAAAGCGCGCCAGGGCATTATCAAGGAATTCACCGGTATCGATAGCCCTTACGAAGCACCGGCCAAGCCGGAGCTGGTGGTGAATACCGCTGAAAACGATATTGAAG
>NZ_LWEZ01000481.1:0-1211 GCF_001634945.1 Alcanivorax sp. HI0044 | reverse complement strand
TGACCACGGGTGGAATCGAAGTTGGGCCCGCGGTATTCGTCCAGGCTGTCGAACACAAAGGTGTAGTGCCCCAGTTCCGCCGTATCCCCCGGCGCCATGCGAATGTCGCGCTCTACTTCGTGGAAGCTGACCAGGGTAATGCCGGCAATCAATACCGCCAAGCCACAGTGAGCCAGCACCATACCCCAGTAGCCGNGCCCCAGTTTGCCCAGCCCGGTGACAAAACCTTGCTTGTAGGCACGGGCCCGGCGAACCACATCGTCCACGTGGGCAAACACCAGGAACAGGGCCAGCATGATCGCCAACACTCCCTGCCAGGGGCTTGGGTCTGGCAGACGGGAGCCAAACCAGCCGGCGATAATGGCGGCGGGGGCCAACAGTGCCATGCGCTTGAGCAGGGTATTGCCGTCCTGGCGTTTCCAGTTGCTGAACATGCCCGGCACCATCAACAGAATCAGCACAAAGGCCAGCGGCACAAAAAAGCCATTGAAGTAAGGGCTGCGGATGGAAATTTTCATGTCCAGCGCTTCGCCGATCAGCGGGAATAACGTTCCCATCAACACCACGGATGTGGCGGTAAGGAGAATCAGGTTATTACCCAGCAGGAAGGCTTCCCGCGATACCGGCTTGAAACCGGTATCACTGCGCAGCGCCGACGCCCGCAGGCCAAACAAGGTCAATGCGCCACCGGCGACCACAATCAGGAAGCCAAGAATGAAAGCTCCCCGGGCCGGGTCGTTGGCAAGGCGTGGACCGAGGTCAGCACCCCGGAGCGCACCAGGAAAGTCCCCAGCAAGCTCAGAGAGAAAGTAATGATCGCCAGCAACACCGTCCAGGCACGGAACATGTTGCGCTTTTCGCTCACCGCCAGTGAGTGAATCAAGGCTGTACCCGCCAGCCATGGCATCAGGGAGGCGTTTTCCACCGGATCCCAGAACCACCAGCCGCCCCAACCAAGTTCGTAGTACGCCCACCAGGACCCCAGCGCGATACCCACGGTCAGGAAACTCCACGCCACCGTGGTCCACGGCCGGGCCCAGCGAGCCCAGGCCGGATCCAGGTTACCCATCAGCAAACCGGCCACCGCAAATGCAAACGCCACGGAGAAACCTACATAGCCCATATAAAGCATGGGCGGGTGAATAATCAGTCCAGGGTCTTGCAGCAGCGGATTCAGATCGGCGCCATCCAGCGGGAACCAGGGCAGGTTT
>NZ_LWEZ01000480.1:0-4677 GCF_001634945.1 Alcanivorax sp. HI0044 | reverse complement strand
GCAAGCACTGCCGCTGACAAGCACAGGCCGGCGCCCCGCGCCTAGTGATACTGCGGCAGGCCGAGAGAAACACAAAGGAACAACCCGTACAGCCACACCAGGGACGTAACTGTGAGCACGCCAAAGGGCCCCGAACAATCCAGCCCCCCCCAACGCACCCGCCTCGGCGAGTGGCTGGCGCCCTATATCCCGGCCTATTTCCCGGTGGCCTGGAAGCTGGGCCTGTCCATTTCCCTGCTGATTCTCTGCGGCATGACTATCCTCGGCACCCTGCTACTCAACAATCAGCTCAGCCGCATGCGCGACCAGGCAGACAGCTTTGGCACGGCCATCGCCCAGCAACTGGCCAACACCGCCCGCGAACCATTACTGGCGGACGACACCTTCTTTCTCAAGGTACAACTCAACAACCTGGCCCGCAGCGACAGCGTTCGCGGCGCCGCCCTGTTCGGTCGCGACGGCAACCTGATCGACAAGGCCGGCATTCTGCCGCTGGCCGCCAGCCCACTGCATGAGCAGGTAAAACGCTGGGATCTGGAAGACGAGCCCGTCACCACCTACTACGCCCCGATCAAGATCAGCGATGCGGTGGCCGGCCACACCGCCATTTCCCTGTCTGACCGCCCCATCGTGGCAGCCCGCCAGGCCGTGCAGGACACCATGGTGACCGCCACCCTGATCATGAGCGTGATCGCCATTATCGTTGCTTTCCTGATCAGCCGCCGCCTGGCCCAGCCGATTCATGACCTGCTGGCTGCCACCAGCGCCATGCGCAAGGGTGATCTCAACTACCGCATTCAGGATCGCCGCAACGACGAAATTGGCGGCCTGATCGAAGCCTACAACACCATGGCCCACGGCATGCTCGAAAAAGATCAGGTAGAACGGGTGCTGCAACGTTTCGTCAGCCCGTCCGTAGCACGCAACATGATGGCTGATCTGGATCAGGTACAACTCGGTGGCCGTGACGTTTCCGCCACGGTGGTCTTTGCGGACATCGTCGGCTTTACCCGGTTGTCCGAAAACCTGGCGCCGGACGCCATCGCCGACATGCTCAATGTCTATTTTGATGCTATCACCACGGCCACCAGCTTTTATCGGGGGACCATCGACAAATACATGGGTGATTGCGCCATGATCGTCTTCGGTGTGCCGGAGAAAGATGATGAACACCTGTTCCACGGCCTGTGTTGTGCGGTGATGATCCAGCGGCTGGTAGAGCGCCTCAATGAACACCGCCATGCCCACGGCCAAACCACCGTGGAATTCCGCATTGGCATCAACTCCGGTGACATGCTGGCCGGCAATCTGGGGTCACGCGATCGCATGCAGTACACCGTGGTGGGCGACGCGGTCAATTTGGCTTCACGGCTGTCGAACATGGCCGGCGGTAACGAAATCATTGCCGCCGCACCGCTTCTGTCCAACCCCAATATTGCCTCCCGGGTTCGCGCCACAGAATCCGGGGCCATGCGTATTCGCGGCAAAGAAAACCCCGTGGGAACCTATCGTATCGATGGCGTTCACGCCTTGTCCGAAACGCTGATGGAACAGCGTATTGCCCAGTTTCTGGCAAAACTGAATACGGAGCATCAACGTGTACAAGGCGAGTAGCCTGACCCTGGCCACGGTACTGGCTGGCTGTGCCACCCTCGGCAACCCCCACCCGGAAAGCGATGTCAGCGCTGCGCTGGAACAACACAATTACAGCCGGGCCGCCGCCATTATTGAACAAACCAAACCCAGGCACCCCGAATACCCGGCCTTGCAGGAGCAATACCCCGGAATCCGCCAGGCCAGCAAGGCGTACCGCCAGCACATCATTCTCCAGGCCCAGGAACTGGGCAGAAAGCAGCAATGGGATGATGCCTTCAACCTGCTGGACCAGAACCGCGACAAGGTACTGAACCCGGCGGCCATGGATGAATTAAGCACCGCCTTATCCACACAGGAAGAGCGCCAGCTGAACCAGTTACTGGCAGAGAGACGCCAGGCCCAGGCTGTCGCCATGCTGGCCAACGACAGGCTGGAACAGCAGCTGGCCGACTTTCATGCGCCCCACGCCAAGCAGGAACGCCAGAAACTGGCCGAGGAGCGTCAGCAACTGATTCAGGACCTGACCACCCTGGGCGAATATTTCGGTGAGCGGGAACAGTGGATGCTGGCCCGCGACCTGCTGCGTTCCGCCCATCAACTGGCCCCCCAGGCCAAACCCTCCCCGGTCCTGGCACAGGCCCAGCAGGTACTGAACAACGAAGAACAGCGCGCCCGCGCCAAGCGTAACCTTGCTCTGCAAACCCAGGCAGAACAACTGATGAGCCGCTACCAGCGCAACGGTCAGCTGCAATCGCTGCTCGCCGCCCGCGCCTTCCTGAACCGGCACCCGGGCAACCCGGCTCTGGCAAGTCATCGCAAACGCCTGGAGCAATGGTGCCGTCGCCGGTTTGCGGAAGAGATGAATACAGGGGAGGCGCTCTACGCCCGCGGCCAGTATCGCGAGGCTTACCGAATCTGGAAACAGGTCGCCCCGCTGTATCCGGACAACGAAGAACTCAACAAGAAACTGGAACGCAGCCAGCGAGTGCTGAGCAACCTGCGCAGCCTCCAGCAATCCTGACCCTGACCGGGCACAACCATGACCGCATAAAAAGGTTCTTCGCACATTTGAGGGAAGGAGAGCGATCTGGTCGAAGGTCGAAGGTCGAACGTCAGAAGTCTGACGCCTGACTTCAGACGTATGACTCGCCAGCCTTCCTGCTAATCCACGATGAACATAAAAAAACGCGCCGAAGCGCGTTTTTTTAACTCGAACGAAGCAAGACCCGTCATAACTACAGGTCTGAATCTCCCTCCGCCTGACGATCCACCCCTGGAACCTTCCTGGGCTGTTTGTCCTCGATGTCCTTTTTGGTGGCCGGAATCGGCGCATCCTGCTCATTGAAGTAGGCATCACGGAAATCCTGCGGCACCGGTGTACGCCCTTCAAAAATATGATCCAGAGTCTGGGGAATCGGATTCTTCTCCACCTGCTCCAGTTCGCCATCATCGTTAAGACGGAACTGCAGGGCGGTGAGGCCCATGTACTTCTCGCGACTCATTTGTACCAGACGATCATTGTTGGCCAGAATCGTCGGTTTCAGGAAAACCATCAGGTTACTCTTCACCCGATCCTTGCTGGTAGACCGGAACAGGAAACCCAGCAGCGGGATGTCACCCAGCAGCGGCACCTTGCGCACCGTAACGCGAATATCGTCCTTGATCAGGCCACCCAGGGCGATGGTCTCAGCATCATCGGCCAGCACCGTACTTTGCAACTTGCGGGTCGTGGTAACGATATCCACGGCATCACCGGCGGAGTCCTTCACCGCAGAGTTTTCCTGCTCCAGCTCCAGACGAATGGTGGACAAGCCCGCCACATGCGGGGTCACTTTAAGTGTCAGCCCCACATCTTCACGCTGAATGGTAGTGAACGGATTGGATACCCCGGAACCCGTGTTGGTGCTTTGCCCGGTCACGAACGGCACATTCTCACCAACAACGATGGAGGCTTCTTCGTTATCCAGGGTCAGAATGCTCGGCGTGGACAGCAGATTCACATCTGACGAAGTGGAAAGTGCCTGAACCAGGGCACCCCACTTCAAGTCGCCGTTGGAATCGGTTTCACCCAGCCCGGCGGTAATACCATCGCCCAGGCTCAGACCAGAAGGATCATCAGTGGCCAGGGCCTGGACGATGGAATTGATACTCAACCCACCGCCACCAAAATTCACTGCGCCGACGCCACTTTCATTGCTGCCGCCCACGTACTGAAAGCCCAGGTTCTTACCCTGCTCGCCGGAGATCTCTACAATCGCCGCCTCAATCAGGATCTGCGCACGGCGCACATCCAGCTGGCTGATCACCGACTGCAGCTCACGCATCATGCTCGGTTCGGCCCGGATCACCAGCGCGTTCAGGGATTCATCTGCCTGAATGGACACTTTACTGTTATTGGATGATGCGGCTGTGGCGGTCTTGCTGTCGCCACCCGCCTTGGTCACCGATGCGCCATCGGCAAAATTCTTCAATAGCTCCGCCAGCGTCTTGGCATCGCCATGGCTAAGACGGATAACTTGCACACCACCATTATCCGTTTCTTCCGTGTCCAGGCTGCGGATCATCTGCACCATACGCTGACGGGTAACTCGATCCCCTTTGATAATCAGCCGATTGGTCCGCTCATCTGCCACCACGGTCACCCCGCCTTCCGGAGTTTTACCGCGACGACCGCCCGTCTGTGGCGTCAGGCTTTCCAGCATCTTCACCATGTCACCAGCGAAGGCATACTTGAGCTTGATCACCTGAACGTCTTCGGATTCCGCACTATCCAGGCTGGCAATTATCGCTTCCATGCGACGGATGTTGTCCATGTGATCACTGATGATCAGCGCATTGGCAGACCCCACCGCCGCCAGATGGCCGTACTGGGGCACCAATGGGCGCAGTACTGGCACCAACTCTTCCACCGGCGAGTTTTCCACCGGAATCACCCGGGTCACCAACTCTTCTCCACCGGCTGCATTCTCGCCCACCAGCGGCAGATTGCTCTGTTTGGCCGTGGTGTTGGGCACAATCTTGATGATGTCGCCGGCCGGCACCGCCGCATAGCCGTGGACCTGAAGCACGGACAGGAACAAC
>NZ_LWEZ01000479.1:0-1182 GCF_001634945.1 Alcanivorax sp. HI0044 | reverse complement strand
TGGGCATGTCGCCAGTGATGTCGGATATCACCAATTTCTCTACCCGTTTCAATAACGGCTCTGTAGATACTTGCTTCGCTCCCATCTTCGGTTATTCCGCCTTAGAGCTGTATAAGGGCATGCAGCCAGACGGCGGCATCATTAATCTGGTGCTAGGCCAGTTGAGCGCACAGTTAATTCTTCGCAAAGACCTTTTCCCCGCAGATTTTCCCGATCATTCCCGAAAGTACTTGGCCGGCCAGTTTGATCGCGCCATGCGTATCATCAATAACGCAAATAACGAAGTGAACGAAAAGTGGTGGATCAATATATCCGATAGCGAAACCACCCGTTACGACGAAATGTTTCGTCAGGCGCGTATCGATCTTGCCAACCAAGGCGTTTACAACAAGGACATGATGAGCTTACTGCGAAAAGTACGATGTAAAGGCGACCCCTCACGTGCTGAATGCGTCAATCCCGTGGAGTAATCAGGCTACTTTTTCTTTCAACTTCATCCTGCAATAACAAAACAGAAATATGTGAGGTTTTATTATGTTGGAAAAAATCAATCCCGATACCTTGTTACGTTTAAAGAAATGGGGCTACCTCGCCTGCTGGGCATTCTTTCTTCCCATGGTGCCCTTTTCCGCTCTGGTGGGGCGTGATCAGGGTACGCAAAACCTCTGGGCTTGGATGATCTTGGCGATATTCTTCATTCTGGTCCCGGTGGTAGATTACCTAGTCGGCAAGGATCCGGTTAACCCGGATGAAGAAAAACAGGTACCCGAACTTTCGCAGGACAAAAGCTACCGCGCCCTTCCCCTACTTTTGGCAACCGCCTGGCTGGGCCTGCTGTTCTATGCCGGCCATGTGTTCGTTAGCAATGATTATTCTTGGGGCGGCATGCTCGGATGGATCATGTCCATCGGCCTGCTTGGCGGCATGATCGCCATCAACTTGGGGCACGAACTGATTCACAAGGACCCGAAGGTGGAAAACTGGATGGGCGGCCTGCTGTTGTCGTCGGTAAGCTATGGCGGCTTCAAGGTAGAACACGTGCGCGGCCACCATGTACATGTGTCCACACCAGACGATGCCTCATCCAGCCGTTATAACCAGTCTCTGTATAACTTCCTGCCCAAGGCGTTTGTGCATAACTTCATCAATGCTTGGAGCCTGGAAAAGAAATACCTGGAGCGT
>NZ_LWEZ01000478.1:0-810 GCF_001634945.1 Alcanivorax sp. HI0044 | reverse complement strand
CCTCCTCACGGCCCTGGGAACGGTGTGCGGCCGCGTCTCGCTGACGTTCCGCCCGCATCCGGTCAAACACCCGGCCACGGACCTGATCCGGCCAGTCCACCTGCTTGACGCGAATATCCACCACTTCGATACCCAGATCTTCCAGGGTGGATTTGTTCACCTCATCACGCACCTGGTCCATCAACGCTTCACGCTGATCGTTGGCCACGCTGGGCACCGGAGAATCAGAATCGCTATCCGTTTTAGCTGCCTTGGCCTCACGGAGCACGGATTCATCCAGCTGGTCGGTTGGCACTTCCACCGTTTCACCGGTGGCAGGGTCACGGATAATCGCCTTGTCACCTTCCACTTTTTCCACGTCGCTCTCACCGGCCACTACCTGGAACACGGTGCGTGACGCGAATTCGTTACGCAGGCCTTCGTTCACACGGGGATCCAGCAACTCACGGGCTCGACGCTCCATCACCTGGGCATTGGAAGAGCCGCCCCCCACGCTGACGATATAGCGCTGCACGTTGCTGATACGCCAGATCACGAATGCATCCACGTTGAGCAGTTTCTTCTCGGCCGTCAGGAATGACTGGCTGCGCACGTCATAGACCAATGCGCGCCCGTCCACTTTCACCACTTCTTCCACCAGCGGCCATTTGAAATACAGGCCCGGCTCGATGTCAGTCTTGTCGATCCGGCTGAACTGCTTGAGTACCGCCTTTTCTTTCTGGTTAACGATGAAAAAGGAATCCAGCGCCAACAATGCCAGCACACCCAGAGCCAGCAGCGCCATCCATCCACGATTATTCATTAGCGCAG
>NZ_LWEZ01000477.1:0-929 GCF_001634945.1 Alcanivorax sp. HI0044 | reverse complement strand
GGGCCAGCCGTTCATGTACCCGCGCAACGACCTGGGTTACGCAGAAAACTTCCTGCACATGATGTTCGGCAACCCCTGCGAAGAGTCCAAGATCAGCCCGACCCTGGCCAAGGCCATGGATCGCATCTTCATCCTGCACGCGGATCACGAGCAGAACGCCTCCACCTCTACCGTGCGTCTGGCAGGCTCTTCCGGTGCCAACCCGTTCGCCTGTATTGCTGCTGGCATCTCAGCCCTGTGGGGCCCGGCACACGGTGGCGCCAACGAAGCCGTGCTGAACATGCTCGATGAAATCGGCTCCCTAGATAACATCGACACCTACATCGCCAAGGCCAAGGACAAGAACGACCCGTTCAAGCTGATGGGCTTCGGTCACCGCGTTTACAAGAACTACGATCCACGTGCCACCGTGATGCGCGAGTCCTGCCACGACGTTCTGGCCGAACTGGGTGTGAACGATCCGCAGCTGGAACTGGCCATGAAGCTGGAAGAAATCGCACTGAACGACCCCTACTTCAAAGAGAAGAAGTTGTTCCCGAACGTGGATTTCTACTCCGGCATCATCCTGAAAGCCATCGGGATCCCTACCTCCATGTTCACCGTAATCTTTGCCCTGTCACGCACCGTGGGCTGGATTGCGCACTGGAACGAAATGATCTCCAACCCGTACAAGATTGGCCGTCCGCGCCAGCTGTACACCGGCGAAGCCGAGCGCTCCTTCGTGCCGGTCAACGAGCGCAAATAAGCGCCTCGTTATCGCCTGACAAAAAACCGCCTTCGGGCGGTTTTTTTGTATCTGCAAAACCACCGCGAGTTAAACTCGTGGCGCCTTAAAACTCGCTGCTCGCCTACCGGGCAACACCGGTTTCGCCCCGCTGATTGGAGCCTATTACCACCCTGCATTTGCGTGGTTGCGCCGTGCATGCAAG
>NZ_LWEZ01000476.1:0-1118 GCF_001634945.1 Alcanivorax sp. HI0044 | reverse complement strand
AGGTGGCAGATACGCTCAATCTGGTTTTAAAAACCGAGCAAGACGTGACCCTGGCACGGGAGCTGTTGCCTGCCTGGTTGCGCAAGCTGGGCAAACGCTGATGCCGGTCCGTCGCCTTTCAGAATTTGTGCAGGCGCTGCGGGGAGCGGGGTTGCGAATATCGCCGGACGAGGCCAGCCAGGGCATGGATGCGGCTGCACTGGTGGGCTATCAAGGGCGACAACGCTTTCACGATGCCCTGGCGATGACGCTGGTGAAGCGCGAAGACGATCGCCCTGCGTTTGAGGAAACCTTTGCGCGTTTCTTTGCGGTGACGCCCGGCGCGGCGGCGGCCACATCGAACAACAGCGCCATGCCCGAACCCGTTGAGGAGGCGGGCGAGGCGGGTGAATCTTCCCAGGGCGATGATGGGCTGGCGGGCGACGACAACCTGACGGCACAAACCCCTGCCGAGCTGGAGCAGCGGCTGGCTGAGGCCGCAGCACAAATGGATTTCACCCAGATGGAGGTGATTACCCAGCAGGGCCTGTATACCCGTCGCCTGCTGATGAACATGGGGATGGGGGCGGTGGATGACCGCATTCTGCAGCTGGATCAGGGCGATGCGCCCCGCCAGGCGCGGGCGGAGGCGCTGCGCCAGTGGCGACGGGAAGTGCGTGAGCAGGCCGCCGGCCATGTGCGGCGCCAGTTTTTGCTGCATGGTGCAGGCAAGGGGAGGGCGTTGCGGGAACAGACCATGCGTGCGGTGCCGTTTCGGCATTTGCGTGAATTCCAGGAAGTGAAAACCCTGGTGCGCCGCATGGCTCGGCGCCTGGCCAGTCTGCATCAGCGGCGCATGAAGAAAAGCCGGCGCGGCATGCTGGATGCCCGGCGCACCCTGGTGGCCGGTATTCGTCACGATGGGGTTCCTGCCCGATTGCACTGGCGTCAGCGGCCTGTGCAGAAAAGCCGGGTGATGGTGATTTGTGATGTGTCCAGTTCGGTGAGCGATGCGGCCCGTTTCCTGCTCCAGTTTCTCTATGCCATGAATGATGTGCTGCCACGGGTGCGTAGCTTTGCGTTTGCCTCTCGTTTTGATGAAATCAGCGAGGACTTTCAGCGCTACAGCCCGGACGTGG
>NZ_LWEZ01000475.1:0-1011 GCF_001634945.1 Alcanivorax sp. HI0044 | reverse complement strand
AAGAAAAGGCCGAGGCGGATCGTCAGCGTGAAGCCCAGCGCAAGGCGGAGCGGGAAAAGAAAGAGATTGCCGCGCAGATCAAGCAGATGATTGAGCAAAGCCGGCTGGATCGTAACAACGGCGAGGTGGCGTTCCAGTTCGTGCAGAACAAGAAGATCAAGAAAGCCTATGTCACCGGCAAACAGCAGAAGCAGCTGGAACGCGGCCAGGTCGCCATTGTCGCTCTGGGTGAGAGCTTCGAGCTGGTGCCCACGGTGGTGGCGGAGAAAATTCGCCAACGGGATGAAGCGGCTGTGCTGTTGCTCAATGAACGCGGCAATGAAGCCGTGGATGAGGACGATCCCTACAAGGACTTCCCGATTCCTGACGACCTTATGTGGTAAGTGCTGCTACGAAGCTGCTGTAGGAGTTCCCTTCCAGGGGACGAACCTCGCACAGCGAGGCCATCGCCCGCAGGGCGATCAGGAAAACCAGAACGTAGCCGCTTGCGCAAAACGCTCATGTGAAGCGTGGTGCACTCTTCAACCAAACAGGCCAAACCCATGACCGTATCCCCCAAACTCGGCACTCGCCATTCCCTGGAAATTCTCAAGGTCATTCGCAATGGCTTGCTGCTGGATGGCGGCGACCTGGGTGAGGTGCTATTGCCGTCCCGGGAAGTGGAAGGCCAGACGCTGGGCCCCGGTGACAGTGTCATGGTTACGCTTTACAGCGATGGTGAAGGTCGGCCCATGGCCAGCCTGCGTACCCCGCGTGTGCAGCTTGGTCAGGTGGCTTCATTGAAGGTAGTGTCCACCAGCAAGGTGGGGGCGTTTGTGGATTGGGGCATGCCCAAGGACTTGCTGCTGCCGTTTGCCGAGCAGAAAGGGCCGGTGCGCGAAGAGAGCTGGGTGTTGGTGATGCTGACCACGGACCGGGAAGGGCGGCTGATGGTCAGTGCCCAGCTGGACCGTTTTCTGTCCGATACCTGTCAGGCGTATCAGCAGGGGGATGAGGTGTCGCTGGTGGCAG
>NZ_LWEZ01000474.1:0-1139 GCF_001634945.1 Alcanivorax sp. HI0044 | reverse complement strand
ATTCCTGGATGAACCCAAGGGCCATATCGCGGAAATTGATGATCAGGGCGAAGTACAGCTGATCGAAGTGAGCTGAGCTTCAAGTGACCACCGGGCGCGCAGGGATAGCAGCCCGGTTCACCACAAGCCCCCGTCACGTTAACGGTACAGGAGCATCAAGATGGACGTGTCCACCGCCTCGGCAACCGACGACCTCAGCCCGATGGAACCCGACCTGCATCCCCGGGTACGTATCGGCCAATTCAGTGACAGCGGCCCCAAGCTGCATAACCAGGACGCCCTGGCCATGCAGATACCGGAAGGCTCACTGATGCGTACCAAGGGCATTGTCGCCGCTCTGGCTGACGGGCTGTCCAGCGCCGGCGCCGCCCGCGAAGCGGCGGAATCCTGCGTTCTGGGCTTTATCAGCGACTATTACGCCACCCCGGCCCTGTGGAGCGTGCCCCGCTCCGCCCAACGTGTACTGGAAGCCTTGAACCGCTGGCTTTGTCGCCAGACCCTGGCCGGTGAGAGCCACTTGTGCACGCTGTCCCTGCTCATCCTTCGCTCGCGGACAGCGCACATTTTTCAGGTCGGCGACTCCCGCGTCTGGCGCATGCGCAATAACAAGCTGGAATGCCTGACCCGCGATCACAGCCGCATGATCGGTGCAAATCGGCAGGTGCTGACTCGGGTCATGGGCGGGGATACCCGACTGGACGTGGACTACAGCAGTAGCGATTTGCAGGTGGGCGATATTTATCTTTTGTCCAGCGATGGCGTACACGGCTTCCTGACACGCTCACGGATGCAGGGCATTCTGCGTGGTGCCAGCCAGCCGGAACTGGCCGCCCGTACGCTGGTGGAGGCCGCGCTGGCCAACGGCAGTGACGACAACCTGAGCTGCCAGGTGCTCCGTGTGGAAGGCCTGCCGGATGCCAGCGCCGACGAAACCCTGAAACAACGCGGCAGCCTGCCGCTGCCCCCGCCGCTCACACCCGGCATTCGTCTCGATGGCTTTACCGTAAAGCGCGAACTCTATGCCAGCGTGCGCAGCCATTTGTATCTGGTGGAAGATCAACACGGCAAACAGTCCGTACTCAAGACACCCTCCGTCAACCTGGAAGATGATCGCGATGCCCTGGAACGGTTTGTGATGG
>NZ_LWEZ01000473.1:0-462 GCF_001634945.1 Alcanivorax sp. HI0044 | reverse complement strand
CCTGGATGCCAAGCGTAAGCAGGCAGACATCCGTTCCCAGGAGTTGCAGGCCGATCGCAAGAAAGCCTCCAGGCAGGTGGGCGAACTGATCAAGTCCGGCATGGCGGTGGAAGACGCCAAGTCGCAGGTTGCAGAAACCCTGCAAACCATCGATGCAGAGCTGGATCGCGAAGTGGCGAGCGCCAAGGCGATTCAGGAAGAAATCCGTGAATTTCTGATGGGGATTCCCAATGTGCCGCAAGATGCGGTGCCGGCAGGTAATGACGAAGAGGACAACGTGGAAGTGCGCCAGTGGGGCACACCGAAAACACTGCCGTTTGAACCCAAAGATCACGTGGATGTGGGCGAAGCCCTGGACGGCGGGCTGGACTTCGAGCGCGCGGCCAAACTGTCCGGCGCCCGGTTCTCCGTGATGAGCGGCGGGTTGGCTCGCATGCATCGGGCGCTGATCGATTTCATGCT
>NZ_LWEZ01000472.1:0-1129 GCF_001634945.1 Alcanivorax sp. HI0044 | reverse complement strand
GCGGCCTGGCCACGGCCAACGAGCCCCTGGCCCCCTTTTCTGCCGAGTTTCGTATTTATGTGAACAAGCTGCCTACCCCGGTCAAAGCCGAACTGGTGCTGGAACCGGCAGAGGGCGACGACTACTACCATATGTTGCTCAAGGCGAAATCGTTTCTGCTCAGCAACACAGAGGAAAGCTATTTTCACTGGCGTGACTGCCAACCGCGCACGGCGCGCTACGTGCATGAATTCAAGGGATTCGGTCAACGACGTTTCCACCACATGGATTTTGAGTGGAACCCGCCACGGGTACACAACGAATCTGAAGACGACAAGGAAAGCCTGGATATCCCCGACAACACGCTGGATGAGCTGACGATTCTGCTACGGGGGCGCTGCGTGTTTGCCACCGGCGACAAGTCTTACTCCGTGACCAGTGTCTACGGCGACAAAGTGCGCGAACATCATTTTGAAGTGATCGACAGGGAAACCCTGAAAACACCGCTGGGCAAACTGGATACCCTGCTGGTTGAAAAGAAACGTACCGGGGACAGCAAAGAAAAACGGCGCACCCTGTTCTGGGTAGCGCCGCAGCTGGACTACATGGTGGTACAGGCCAAACACATTGAGAGCACCCTGTTGAAAGCCGAGATGATCATGATCGACTACAACGGCCCGGAACTCGTTCCGGACTCAGCGCCCGCGTCAGACTAGGCCCGTGGCAGGGTCACGCCACGCTGGCCCTGGTACTTACCGCCCCGATCCATGTAGGAGGTTTCACACACCTCATCGGATTCAAAGAACAGCATCTGCGCCACCCCTTCGTGGGCATAGATTTTTGCCGGCAGGGTGGTGGTGTTGGAAAACTCCAGCGTCACATGCCCTTCCCACTCGGGTTCCAGCGGCGTGACATTAACGATAATGCCGCACCGTGCGTAGGTGGATTTGCCCAGGCAAATAGTCAGCACATTTCGGGGGATACGGAAATATTCCACCGTGCGGGCCAGGGCAAAGGAGTTCGGCGGGATAATGCAATACTCCCCCTTCACATCCACAAAGCTGCGTTCATCGAACGCTTTCGGGTCCACCGTGGCGGAATGGATATTGGTGAACACCTTGAACTCGTCGGCGCAGCGCACATCGTAGCC
>NZ_LWEZ01000471.1:0-729 GCF_001634945.1 Alcanivorax sp. HI0044 | reverse complement strand
GGCCTCAGTCAGGTACCGATCACGCTCCGTGTAACCGGTTGCCCAAACGGTTGCGCTCGCCCCTATCTGGCAGAGATCGCCCTCACCGGTCGCGCTCCGGGACTCTACAATTTGTACCTGGGCGGCAGTTTTAATGGCGACAGGCTCAATCGTCTGTACGCCAGCAACGTCAGTGAGAGTCGCTTCATTGACTTGATCGCTCCGTTGTTCGAAGCCTTTGCAGAGCAAAGAAACAGTGGCGAATCGTTTGGGGACTTCCTGATTCGCAGCAAGCGTCTCGATACCGTGCACGACAAGAGCACAACCAATAGCAACTCGCCGGATGCTCAACCCGTTGTCATCCAGCCCCATTGAACCAGGAGTCATCATGTCGGATTACCTGTTTATCCAGAGCCAGGACCCGTTCACCGAGGTCCGCACCGCACACCAGTTCGCCCTCGCCGGGCAACTCTACGATGCCGGCCACAACGTGCGCCTGCTGCTGGTACAAAACGGGGTTACCCCGGCTCGCAAAGGCGCCCGCAGTGAGCATTTCGACAAGCTGCTGAAATGGGGCGTGCCTGTCATGGCCGACGGTTTCTCTCTGCAACAACGGCAGATACTGGATCAAGATCTGAAGGACAACATTGCCAGCAGCAGCCTTGATACCGTTATCGACGCCCTGCTCGACGGTGAAAAAGTCATCTGGAATTAATTGGAGTGATCATGAGTGAAAACAAAACACTGACC
>NZ_LWEZ01000470.1:0-881 GCF_001634945.1 Alcanivorax sp. HI0044 | reverse complement strand
GCGTGGCGAACAGTGCGGCTTCGTGTTCCAGCATTTTCAGCTGATCAATGACCTCACCGCGCTGGAAAATGTCATGCTGCCGCTGGAAATTCTCAACCGCGAAAAGCGCCGTGAGCTGGCCATGCACTGGCTGGATCAGGTGGGCCTGGCCCACCGGCAACATCACTTCCCGGCACAGCTTTCCGGTGGCGAGCAGCAGCGCGTTGCCCTGGCGCGGGCTTTTGTTGTGTCGCCGGCCTTGCTGTTTGCCGATGAACCCACCGGCAGCCTGGATTTCGCTAACGGTGAGCATGTGGCCGATCTACTGTTTACGCTGAATGCGGAGCAAAAAACCGCGCTGGTGCTAGTCACCCATGACCCGCAGCTGGCCGGTCGCTGCCAGCGATCGGTCTCTCTGACGGAGGGCCGCCTCAGTGTTTAAACCCTGGCGATCCCCCGCATTTCGGGTTCAGGCCCTGGCCCTGCTGGTGGCGGCCTTTGCCATGACTGCCATGCTGATTCTGCGTGACAGCGTGGATCAGCGGTTCAATCAGCGAACCGCCGTGGCACTGGGGGCAGACTGGATTCTGGAAGGTTCCCGTTTCCCCGAAGAGAACCAGCAACAGGCCGTTGCCGATTTGCCCCATGCTGAAGCAACCGGTTTTGCCAGCGTACTGATCAATGAAGATCAGTTTTTGCTGTCCAGCATTCGCGCACTGTCCGACGGTTACCCACTTTATGGTGAGCTGTCGGTCAGCGACTCCCGCTTTAGCGAGCCTTACCCCGTGGGCCATGGCCCCACGCCAGGAACCGTCTGGCTGGCTGGCCAGGCGCTGGACCGGCTGGGGCTTAAAGCCGGGGAATTCATTACCCTTGGTGAGCGCAGCTTTCTGATCGACAAG
>NZ_LWEZ01000469.1:0-6336 GCF_001634945.1 Alcanivorax sp. HI0044 | reverse complement strand
GCGACAACAGCCGCATCCTCAACCGGGAAATTCGGGATCTTAGCTCGAAACTGTGAGTACAACCCGGACGGCTCGAGCAGCCTGCGCCGTTCGGGGTTTTGATTGTAGCGTCGGACGTCCGACGTCTGACGTCCGACGCGTTAAAGACAGCCCAAAAAAACCTCATGGCCCACTGAAACGCCTTAAGGAACCGACATGCTAAAAGACGCCTACCCCTACTACCTGGCCAACGAAGCCGTCTTCGCCAACCAGGATCTGAATGTCACCGACAAATACAGCGGTGAAGTGGCCACCCGCGTGGCCATGGCGGACGCCGCCACCATCGACAAGGCCATCGACGCCGCCGACAAGGCCGCCAAGCCCATGGCACAACTGGCGCCCTACGAGCGCCAGGCAATCTTGTACCACTGCGTCAAGCGCTTTGAAGAACGTTACGAGGAACTGGCCCTGGCCCTGTGCATCGAAGCGGGCAAACCGATCAAGGATGCCCGTGGTGAAGTGGGCCGCCTGATCGACACCTTCCGCGTGGCCGCCGAAGAAGCCGTGCGCATCGACGGCGAAATGCCCAACCTGGAAATTTCCGCCCGTGCCAAAGGCTACCGGGGCATGGTCAAACGCGTCCCCATTGGCCCGTGCTCGTTTATTTCCCCGTTCAATTTCCCGCTGAACCTGGCTGCACACAAGGTCGCCCCGGCCATCGCCGCCGGCTGCCCCTTTGTGCTTAAACCGGCCAGCCGCACGCCCATCGGCGCCATCATCATTGGTGAAGTGCTGGCAGAAACCGACCTGCCGAAAGGCGCGTTTTCCATCCTGCCCTGTCATCGCGAAGGCGCCGACCTGTTCACCACTGATGAGCGTTTCAAGCTGCTCAGCTTCACCGGCAGCCCGGACGTGGGCTGGGACCTGAAAGCCCGTGCCGGCAAGAAACCGGTGATCCTGGAACTGGGCGGCAACGCGGCGGTAATCGTGGATGAAGATGCCGACCTGGACGACGCCGTGGAGCGCATCACTTTCGGCGCTTTCTACCAGTCCGGCCAGAGCTGCATCGGCGTACAGCGCATCCTGATTCACGATGCGATCTACGACGAACTGAAAACCCGCCTGGTGGAAAAAACCGCCGGCCTGAAAATGGGTGACCCGAAAGACGAAGACACCTTTATCGGCCCGGTGATCTCGGAAGGCGAAGCTACCCGGCTGGAAAACTGGGTTAATGAAGCTGTGGATGCCGGCGCCACTCTGCTGGTGGGCGGCAAGCGCGACGGCGCCATGCTCGAAGCCACCCTGCTGGAGAACGCGCCCAAGGGCACCAATATCGTGGAAGAAGAGGCCTTCGGCCCGGTGGCCGTGATCAGCCGCTTCAGCGATTTTGACGACGCTCTGAACACCGTCAACGATTCCAGGTTCGGCCTGCAGGCCGGCATCTTCACCCGCGACCTGTACAAGGCCCAGAAAGCCTGGGACGAACTGGAAGTGGGCGGCGTAGTGATCGGCGACGTGCCCAGCTGGCGCGTGGACAACATGCCCTACGGCGGCGTGAAGGATTCCGGCCTGGGCCGCGAAGGCATCCGCTGGGCCATCAACGACATGACCGAAGAACGGCTGCTGGTGATCCGTACCCCGCAATAAGCAACGCAGTTAAGCATTTCTGCGTACGCCGGGACTTACAGTCCCGGCGTTATTTCTTACATAAACACCTGCATATACTCACATTCCCAACGTCAAAAAACGCCTACCATCGAAAAGAACTCCATCAGGATTCGACTTCATGGCTGCGTCCCTTCCTCTCATCTCTGCGCTGGTTTCTTCCTTGCTTCCTGTCACGCCCCCGCCTCCCGAAGGAAGCTGGTATCAGCCCGATATAGATGTGAGCTGGCAAATTCAGCTCCAGGGTCCGATCAACACCGGTTATACCGCTGACCTCTATGTGCTGGACCTGTTCGACACACCCCAGAATGTGATCGACGACTTGCACGCCAGTGGCCGCCGAGTGATCTGCTATTTTTCCGCCGGTACTTTCGAAAACTGGCGCGAGGACAAGAGCCGTTTTACCGCTGCCGACAAAGGCCGGCGCCTGGGTAACTGGCCCGGGGAACGCTGGCTCGATACCCGCTCAATCAATGTCCGCGCGATCATGTCTGATCGCATTGCCCTGGCCGCCAGCAAAGGCTGTGACGGGGTGGACCCGGACAATGTGGATGGCTACAGCAACCGCACCGGTTTCCCGCTGAGCTATAACAGCCAGCTGGACTACAACCGCTTCCTGTTCGACACCGCTCACGACCACGGCCTGGCCGTATCACTAAAGAACGATTTGGAGCAAGTTGAAGACCTGGTTGATCACGCCGACTTCGCGGTGAATGAATCCTGTCACCAATGGCAGGAATGTCATCTGCTGACCCCGTTTATTGAAGCCGGCAAACCCGTGCTGCACATCGATTACCTGTACGGGGCCGACCCGCAGGGCCACAACATTCATTGCCAGCATATGGACAGCCTGGGCTTTCGCTCACTGACCCTGCCACTGGCACTGGACGACAGCTACCGCTTTAGCTGCAACGATTAAGCCTCGCCAAGCAAACACCGGGACTGCCCCCGACAACGGGGGCTGCTACACTGCCCTTTCGGCCTTTCGGAATGCAGTGTTATGCATGACACCCTGACATTAATTGTGGTTCTCCTCAGCAGTGCGGTAGTCGCTGTGGTGGTATTTCGCCGCCTGGGCATGCCTCCCATTCTTGCCTACCTGCTGTCCGGTCTGGCTGCAGGGCCGTTTGGATTCGGCTGGATCAATGACGTAGAAGGCATCCAGCACCTGGCCGAATTTGGCATCGTCTTTTTGCTTTTTACCCTGGGGCTGGAATTTTCCATTCCCCGCCTGATGACGTTGCGCCGCATTGTGTTCGGCGCAGGCCCATTGCAAGTCATTCTTACCGGGGCAGCGGTGTTCGCCGTCATGCGGTTGCTCGGTTTCCAGCCCATGACCGCCGGCATCACCGCCGGGGCGCTCGCGCTCTCTTCCACCGCCATCGTGATTCGTGATCTGATTGGCCGGGGTGCGGTGAACACCGGTTACGGGCGGGCTTCCACCGGCATCCTGCTGTTCCAAGATCTGGCGGCGGTGATCATGCTGGTAATGTTACCGGTGATCAGCAACAGCAGCGGCGATGCCCTGTGGGCCATGGCAGGCCTCACCCTGGGTAAATCCCTGCTGTTGTTTGCCGGCATCTACGTGGTGGGGAGATGGATACTGCCACGGCTGCTGGAAGAAACCGGCCGCACTCGCTCCGATGAAGTGTTTGTCATGACGGCCCTGCTCTTGGCTCTGGTCGCCGCCTGGGTGACTCACTGGCTGGGCTTGTCCATGGCGCTGGGCGCTTTTCTGGCAGGCATGATGCTGGGGGAAAGTCATTTCCGCCATCAGATCGAGGCGGACCTGCGCCCCTTTCGTGACCTGTTGCTCGGCTTGTTTTTTATCAGTGTCGGCATGCTGGTGGACCCAAATCTGTTTGCCGAACAGTGGCACTGGATCATCCTCGCTGCTGTCTCGCTGATGCTGTTCAAGGCGGTACTGATTTTCGCTTTGCTGCGTCTGCTGGGAGAACCTGCCGACACCGCCACCCGCAGCGGCCTTATTCTGTCCCAGTGTGGCGAGTTCGGTTTTGTGCTGGTTGCCCTGGCGGTGTCTCATCAAGTCATGTCGCCGGGTAAAGCCGGCCTGCTGGTGTCCATCACCGTACTCACCATGGCGGTAACCCCCGCCCTGCTGCAACACAGCGGAAAACTCAGCCGTCGCCTGCTGCGCCCGTGGATGGAAATCCCCAAGGACAGCCCGGTATCCGATAACATTTCCGGCCACGTCATCCTGTGCGGCTATGGCCGGGTGGGCCAGAACCTGATGCGTTACCTGAACCGCTTCCATCACCATGCCGTCGCAGTCGATATGGATCTGGTGCGCTTGCAGGAAGCCAGCGCCGCCGGCGAACACATCCTGTTTGGCGACGCCAGCCGCAAGGACATTCTCGAACGGGCGGGTATTCACCGCGCCCGCCTGCTGGTGGTGACATTCGATGACGCGCGTCTGGCGGAACGCATCATCCACACCTGCCGGGATCTCAACAGCGATGTGCGGGTGCTGGTACGCACCCGGGATGACACTCACCTGGATGCGCTCACGACAGCCGGTGCCGCCGAGGTCGTTCCCGAAGTACTGGAGGCGTCGCTGATGCTGGTGGCCCACGCCCTGATGATGCTCGACGTACCCTTTGAACGGGTGTTGGCGATGCTGCGCAAAACCCGCCGCGACCGCTACCGCATGCTGCAAGGCTATTACCACGGCGATTCCTTCCCCACCACCGACAGCGCCGGCAACCCCTATCGGTTGCTGCACGCCGTTACCCTCAGTGAAAAAGCCCGCAGCATTGGCCAGAGTATCCGTGACTGCGGCTTGCGCGATGTGGAAATCCGGGCGGTGAAACGGGCAGAACACACCCACGAAAGCCCGGATGAAAGCCTGGTCCTGGCACAAGGGGATACAGTCATACTTTACGGCCGACTGGAAGCCGTGGAAGCCGCCGAGGTTCGCTTGTTGGGCGGCTAACGCCCGAATCGCCACGGACACTCAACAAAAACGGCATGCCTGTTCACAAATCTGCGCGCACCGTAGCCCCTCTGCGCCCCCCAGGCGGTCACCGCAACCAGACAGAACGGGATATCCATACGTCAGGCCCCCGCAGACAGCCCGCAAACCGGCTTTCTTAGCGTATTGTCAAACAAAAAGGAGCCTTTGCTCACTTTTGACTTGCCCGCCTGCCTGCTTCGCAGTAATTTGTGAACACTTATACACAAAAACTGTGGAGGGCCCGCCCGATGCGAGCCACATCAGCGAACAACAACACGCTCCAGCCTGCCCAGCCGCAGGCAGATCAGGTGCCGAACTGGCAGCCGCTCAATGACTTTGCCCAGCGCAAGCAGCAAGACAGCGGACTGAAAGCCTGGATTGCCGTGGTCGAGGGTTGCATCAAGGCCATCGAGAAAACCGCCTGGCAGGGCCGGGAAATCGCCGACCAGGCCATTACCGCCTGCAAGGCCGTCACCCGTGGTGCCAGCGCCGTAAACGAAGAAATGCAGCTGCTCGCCGACGAAGCCCGCCGCTGGCCCGCGCGCCTCAAGCGCCTGACCAAAACCGGCTGGATGCTCACCAAGGTGGTCGCCAGCTATCGCCTGTGGGGCACCAGAGCCGCTTTCCTGCCGGGCAGCATGCGCGATGCCGCGCTGGCCAACCTGCACAAGCGCAACGCCAAACGCTTTCGTGACACCTCCCTGGAGCAGGGCGGCGCCTTCCTGAAAATCGGCCAACTGCTCTCCAGCCGTCCGGATCTGCTGCCCCAGGCCTGGGTGGATGAACTGGCCGTATTGCAGGATCAGGCCAGTCCGGTGGACTTTGCCGACATTGCCACGGTGCTGGAGCAGGAGTTCAACCAGCCACTGGATACACTGTTTGCCCACGTGGCCCCCCAACCCCTGGCTGCCGCCAGCATCGGCCAGGTCCACCGCGCCCGGCTGCACGATGGCCGCGAAGTGGCCGTTAAAGTGCAGCGCCCGGGGCTTGATGAAGTGGTCGAACTGGACATGACGCTGCTCAAGGTCTTCATGGACGCGGTGAAATCCGCCCTGCCGCCCATGGATATCGACACCATCGTCAACGAAATCCAGCGCACGGTTCGCGAAGAACTGGACTACCAGCGCGAAGCCCGCGTCATGACGGACATCGGCCGACAGCTCGCGGCCATCCCCGGGATTCGGGTGCCGACACTGGTGCCCGAGCGCAGCAGCCGGCATGTGCTCACCACCGAATTTATCCAGGGCGAGAAACTCACCCTCACCCTGGATCGCCTGAAAGAGTCGGACCCGGCGCAAGTCAGCGCCCTGCTCAGTACGCTGCTGGATGCCTGGTTTTGCCAGGTGCTCAACGGCGGCCTTTTCCATGCCGACCCGCACCCCGGCAACATCATGATCACCCCGGACAATACGCTGGTACTGCTGGATTTCGGCTGCGCGCAAGCACTCACCGACGACGCCCGCCGGGGTTACTTCCGGGTGCTGCAGGCTTGCATTGTTGGCGATGAAACCGTCATCGCCGACACCCTTACCGCCCTCGGTTTTGTCACCCGCAGCGGCGACCCGGCCACCCTGCTGGCATTTGTCTCTGCGGTGCTGGACCAGGTCCGCGACGCCATTATCAATCCCGGGCAACAGACCGGCTGGCCCACTGCAGAAGACATGATGCAGCAGGTCAGCGAACTGCTCGGCCGGCTGGAACACGACCCGGTGGACACC
>NZ_LWEZ01000468.1:0-749 GCF_001634945.1 Alcanivorax sp. HI0044 | reverse complement strand
CTGCTCAAGCAGAAGGCCATCGCTGAAGGCGGCCGCGCCATGATCTATTACGCCGCCCAGTACGCGGACAACATGATCGCCGGCATGCTCGAAGACGACATGAAGAAATACGAGCACTGGGACAGCGAGCTGGGCTTCCTGACGCCGATCCTGAAAGGGTTCCTGACCGAGAAAGGTCTGGAAGCCGCCAACGACGGCATGCAGGTATTCGGTGGCCACGGCTACATCAAAGAACACGGCATGGAACAGATCGCCCGTGACGCGCGCATCTCCACCCTGTACGAAGGCACCACCGGCATCCAGGCGCTGGACCTGCTGGGCCGCAAGGTTCTGCTGTCCTCCCGCGGCAAATGTGTGCGCGAATTCTCCAAGAAACTGGTGGATTTCGGCACCAAGAACCTGCGTGACCCCAAGCTGCGTCCGTTCGCCTGGAAGCTGCTGAAAATTGCCGCCGAGTGGAACTACCTGACCACCCGCATCATGCTGGTGGCCGCGAAAGATCGTGACATGGTTTCCACCGCCAGCTACGACTTCCTGATGTACAGCGGCTACGCCATGATGGCGTACTTCTGGGCACTACAGGCTGGCGTGGCCAACGACAAGCTGGAAAACGGTGGCAACGAGCCGGCGGAATTCTACAAGGCCAAACTGGCCACCGCAGAATTCTACTTCGACCGCATGCTGCCCAGCGCCAAGGGCCATGCCGAAGCGGCACTGAAGCCCACCAAGAGCACCATGCAAATGAGCGC
>NZ_LWEZ01000467.1:0-1685 GCF_001634945.1 Alcanivorax sp. HI0044 | reverse complement strand
CTCCATTCTTTGAGTCCCTCAAATGCCAAGAACCTGCCTCCAGGTCGATATCCTTCCACTCAGCGTTACACACCACCCCTGTCCGGCAACCAGTCCAAAGAGTGAACCGCATGACATTCTTCTGAGTGGTGGAGTAGCCCGAGCCCGGCAGCCAAGCCAGAACCGCCGCCAGCTCTTTGTCCGAAAGCACCCTCTTGCCCTTGTTCGGGCTCATACGGATCCTGGCAGTCTTCAAGCTGGCCGTGGCCAACCAGGCCGGGTTAGGGAAATCGTCAGGTAGACGCTCCAGCCCAATGGCGTACTCATAGGCAGCAATGAACTCCCGGAGCACATTCCCAGCTTGGACCCGCGCGCCTCGATCCAGGATCTCCTTGATCAGGTCGACCACATCCTTTCGCTTTACCTCCGCCGCTGGCTTATCGCCTAACACCCGGACAGCGTCATTATGGAGAGTACGTCGCACCTCCCACTGTCCTTTGGGCTTCCTGGCCCCAGGCATCCGTCTCTTCTCCCCGGTTCTCGGATCTGTCACCGTCCGATCCTCAATGACTTCCGTCAGATACTGCTCGACCAGATCTGTCACAGTATAAGCGGCCACGGCTTCGGCTTGCGCCTGTGCAGCCTTTGCCTCCTTTTCTGCCTGGAGCTGACGATCCCGTTCGGCTTTGGGACAAATCCCTTTGGCTCTGAGCTCCTTCATTTTGGAGACCTCAAGGCGGGCTTCTGCAAGCTTCACACCAGGGAAATTGCCGATCTTGACCTGAACCAGCTTGCCCGTCTCGGGGCTTCGGTAGCGATAAGTGAAGGTTTTCAGACCCGAGGAACCGCAGGTAACCCGCAACCCAGCGTTCTCAGCCCCGTCGGTTTTGACCTTATCCCCTGGCCGCATTGCCTCAATGGCACGGACCGATAGTTGCTTGCTTCCTTGTTTGCTATGCTCCATCGCTTTGATCCACCAACACTAACGCTTTCAAGCAAATCCCCGCATCGCAGGCCCCGTCTGGCCTGCAGGGGATTTGGTATAGGTTTTTGGCAGTATAGCACCTTCAAAATCACCTTTTCGAAGGAAAAACCAAAAACCTATACTAAAACCTATACTAATTTTGCGGATTGGGGTGGATTTCCGTGGACACCCACGGACACTACCGGAAATCACATATTTCGCTAACCATTTGAATATATAGCGAAATAAAAGGAAAAACAGGCTGAAACGCACATATGGCGAACCCCAATTTATCCGCACACACACCTATGATGCAGCAATACCTGGCGATCAAGGCCGAGCACCCGGACCAGCTGGTGTTCTACCGCATGGGGGATTTCTACGAATTGTTTTTTGGGGATGCGCAAAAAGCGGCGCGGCTGCTGGACATTACCCTGACCCAACGCGGCCAGAGTGCCGGCAAGCCGATTCCCATGGCAGGGATCCCCTATCATGCGGCAGAGAACTACCTGGCGCGGCTGGTGAAGCTGGGTGAATCGGTAGCTATTGCCGAGCAGATTGGTGACCCCGCCTTGGCCAAGGGGCCGGTGGAACGCAAGGTGGTGCGCATTGTTACCCCAGGCACCGTGAGTGACGAGGCGCTTCTGGAAGAGCGCCGCGACAATCTTCTGTGCGCGGTTTTTGATCACAATAATCAGTACGGCTGCGCCAGCCTGGACCTGGCCGCCGGGCGGTTTGTGGT
>NZ_LWEZ01000466.1:0-1036 GCF_001634945.1 Alcanivorax sp. HI0044 | reverse complement strand
TGCGCGAAAATGGGAGCGTAGCGACCGCGCAAAAGGTGCGCAAAGTAAGATGTCGGCCTGCAGCGCTTTGTTAAATGTTTTTCTCATACGGTGACGGCGTGCCACCGGACCTCATTAAATTCTTTAATGACAACCTTGAAAGTTACATTTTCAGTAAAAACTAGGAACTCATGTTGCTCACCTTCAGGGATTTTCAGCCATATTGAACTGCTTTGATCAACTGATATCGTTTCTCTGGAAATGCACTTTTTAGCATACCTTGAAGAACATTCTTCTATCCCGTTTAGATCACTAAGGCTTAGATTCCCAGATTCTCTAATATTTTTGAATTCAATTACTCGAGGCTGACTCGTGTCGTAAGCAAGCCTTGACTCTCTATCCAATTGGGGAAATACAGGCAGCAAAAAACCGATGCTCTCTGAGCGTCGCTTATATGGAGCAGAGCAGACCTGGATAGATTCCTTTGAACCTCCTGAAAAGCACCAAATATTCTGAAAATCGTCGTAATCTTTAGAGCTATAGTCAACCAGCTCAAAATGGTGATTTCTTGCTGACACAGTACATCCAGAAAGTGCAATTAGAATTGTAATTAGTACGATATTTCTCATGACATTTAACGCTGCGAGCAGCGGCGCGTGTTTTTGCGTCCGCTGCCTTGCCTGGTTAAGTGGCGACACACCACCCTACCTAAGGGCAAGATGTGAGCCTGCGAACCAGACCTAAATTTTGGCACCCGCAAGAAATGAAGACTTGAAGACACCCCCAACCTGAAATGTGGCCGCCCACAACGAACGGGATAACCTAGCCACAACCTCTTATTTTTCTAACGGCACCCGAATGCTCACTTATGGCACCGACTTGGAATCTTGCGCTGCCATAAAAAAGCAGAGCCATTTAACGCTGCGAGCAGCGGCGCGTATTTCGCGTCCGCTGCCTTGCCTGGTTAGGTTGGCGACACGCCACTGCCAACTACTGGCACGATGTGAGCCTGCGAACCCAACCTGAATTTATGGCACCTGCAAGAACGCAGACTTTG
>NZ_LWEZ01000465.1:0-826 GCF_001634945.1 Alcanivorax sp. HI0044 | reverse complement strand
GTACTACGTACCAGCGCTTTGCCATGCTTACCCCTTAGCCAATAACCCAGGACATGAGCCCACCGAGAATCCAGTCGAGCACAAACAGCAACAGGGCCACAATCACAACAAAGACCAGAACAATCAGCGTGGTTTGCAAGGTTTCCTGACGCGTCGGCCACACAATCTTGCGAAGCTCGACCAGAGAATCCTTGCGCAACTGGTTGAACGCTTTGCCCTGCTCAGTTTGCAGAGCAACAAACACCGCCACCAGAGAAACAGCAACAACACCGATCACCCGATACAGGGCTGCCTGGTCGGAGAAATAGCTATTGCCCACTACGGCCGCAGCAACAAACCCCACAACCAACAACCACTTCACCGCCTCAAAGGCGGCAGAGCCGGAACGCGCTTCTGTTTTCTCGCTCATCTGACGATGCACCCCACCACCTGAGTGGCAGTTTTGGGAAAATTGGCAGGCCAGGAGGGACTCGAACCCCCAACAGCCGGTTTTGGAGACCGGTGCTCTACCAATTGAACTACTGGCCTGTAACTCTTTAAACCTGAAACAAAACAGGGTGACGGGCACGCCCGCCACCCTTTATCACCGTAAAACTTACTCGGTGATTTTAGCTACCACGCCGGCGCCAACGGTACGGCCACCTTCGCGAATCGCGAAGCGCAGGCCATCTTCCATGGCGATCGGAGCGATCAGCTCAACGTCCATCTGCACGTTATCGCCCGGCATTACCATTTCGGTACCTTCCGGCAGAGTACATGCACCTGTCACGTCAGTCGTACGGAAGTAGAACTGCGGACGGTAGCCATTGAAGAACGGAGTGTGGCG
>NZ_LWEZ01000464.1:0-997 GCF_001634945.1 Alcanivorax sp. HI0044 | reverse complement strand
CGAAAGCCCCAAAGCGCTGGCAGCGTTCACCGGTGAAGAAGGCATCCCCGCCCGGCGGCGCCAGTACCTGAAACTGGCCGGCGAACAACTGCTCGCCGACCATCAGCAGCTATCACTGAACCGCCCCCTGAACGAGCTGGCACTGCAATGCGGCCTGATGGAAACCCTGGCCCACTGGCAGCAACAGCAAGACCCAACCAGCGAACAGGAAGAAGGACTGCTGATCCCCGCTCTCAGCCTCGCCGTTAATGAAACCGTGTTGCTCGATGCAGTGCAGGCCATGGATCCCGCTGTTATAGCCCGCTGGGACCAGATCAACCCGGGCATCGCCGGCTCAATCAAGCAAAGCGAAGAGAAAGGCTGGGCCCCAATTAAAGCCTGGCTTACCACAGTAAGCATCACCCGCCAGATGCCTGACGCCTAGCCTGAAAGGCGTAATCCGAAATTATTCGGCTTAAGGTCTTGCGCGGGTAACATCGACCCAAGAAGGCGGGCGAGCAGGGCCATACGGCAAACACAAAAAAGCCCCGCCGGGCTCTCACCCGGCGGGGCTTTTAGCTTCCAGACAAACTGTCCTGGAACGGATCTTAGAAGTTGTAGCGGCCGAACACGCCATAGGTATCACGATCGCCACCAACAATGACGCGTGCGCCCAGGTCAACCGCCTGGCTTACCTTGAACAGGCCCTGGCCGTAAACGCCCAGGTCATCATCGTAGAGATCCTGATACGCCAGACCACCGGACAGTTCCAGCTTGTCGGTAGTGGCATGACGCACACCACCACGCACTTCGAAACCGATCTCATCGTCGTTGTTGCCCGGATCATAATCACGATCATCGTAAATAATGTCGGCGCTGGTCACGAAGTCCAAACCACGCTGCAACGGAGTGTGGAAGCCCACACCACCAGAAATCTGGCTACCGTCGAGATCACCATTGCGACCATAGTCACCATCAAAGAAACCCAGGCTACCACGCAGGAACAAGTGCTCGTCCA
>NZ_LWEZ01000463.1:0-1147 GCF_001634945.1 Alcanivorax sp. HI0044 | reverse complement strand
CATCGGGGAAGTTGATGTAATGGAAGAAGCAGCGGCGCAGGAAGGCGTCCGGCAGCTCTTTCTCATTGTTGGAGGTAATGATCACGATCGGGCGCTGTTCTGCCTTGATCAGTTCGCCGGTTTCATAAACAAAGAACTCCATCCGATCCAGCTCCTGGAGCAGATCGTTGGGGAATTCGATATCGGCCTTGTCGACCTCGTCGATCAGCAGGACCACCTGACCTTCATGGGTAAAGGCTTCCCAGAGCTTGCCCTTCTTCAGGTAGTTGGACACATCCTCGACCCCTTCGGCGCCGAGCTGGGAATCACGCAGGCGCGATACTGCATCGTATTCATACAGGCCCTGCTGTGCCTTGGTGGTGGACTTCACGTTCCACGACAGCAGTGGCAGGCCCAGGGATTC
This sequence comes from Alcanivorax sp. HI0044, assembly GCF_001634945.1. NCBI lineage: Bacteria > Pseudomonadati > Pseudomonadota > Gammaproteobacteria > Oceanospirillales > Alcanivoracaceae > Alcanivorax > Alcanivorax sp. HI0044. The sequence continues at coordinate 744 of NZ_LWEZ01000463.1, read as the reverse complement.
AGCGACCTGTTCGGCCAGCAGCGTTTTGCCGGTGCCGGGCTCGCCCTTGATAAGCAGCGGGCGCTTGAGGGCAATGGCTGCGTTCACGGCCATTTTCAGGTCATCTGTGGCCACATATTGGTCAGTACCCTGAAACTGCATGAAATTCTCCAAACTGAACAGTTAATGGAACGGGTGATCAGGCGGCACACTCTAGCAATCCAGTGGCGCCGGGCAAAGGGCTATAATAGCCAAGGAAACAGTGATTTGCGTCAACAGATCGTCAACCGGCCTGTTCACAACGCAGCCCCTCGCCGTCCTAAACGCTTGTTCTGACGCGCCACACGGTGTGCCATAATTCGCGCCATGAATTTGCTGCTGCTGCATCCAGACCAACACCTGTACGACGCCCTCTGGCGCCTGAATGCCCGCCAATGTGATCATGTGCGCACGGTGCTCAAGCTGGCCGAGGGGCAGCAATGTCGAGCCGGACTGTTGGGCGAAAGCACAGGCTTTGCCACTATAAAGTCAATAAAAAACAATGAAGTATTGGTTGAATTTAAACCAGAATCTCAACCAATGCCCCCCTTGCCGCTTTCCTTGTTGATGGCCCTGCCCCGGCCCAAAATGCTCAAACGCATTCTCATTGATGCCACCAGCCTCGGCATTAAACGCATTGTGCTGATCAACAGCTGGAAGGTGGACAAGAGCTACTGGCAAACCCCCAACCTGAAAGCCGACCTGTTGCGCGAGAAGATGATCCTC
>NZ_LWEZ01000462.1:0-509 GCF_001634945.1 Alcanivorax sp. HI0044 | reverse complement strand
GTTCCAGCCCGGCGATGGCCCGCAATGTGGTGGTCTTGCCACAGCCGCTGGGGCCCAGCAGGCAGGCAATTTCACCGGCCGCCAGTTCCAGGTTCAAATCTTTTACGACGGTTTGCTGGTGATATCCGCAGGCCAGATTCTCAAGGCGCAGTAGGGGGGCGTTCATGATCATGCGCTCCCGGCTTCACGCTGCACGCAACAGGGGAAGATGTCTCCGTGATGCGTGTGGCATGGTGCGTGCAGCGTTGCCATCAATGTTGCCCGGTGAGCAGGAATTCCAGCAGGGCTTTCTGGGCATGCAGGCGGTTTTCCGCCTCATCCCAGACCACGGCTCTGGGGTCTTCCATCATTTCATGGCTGACTTCTTCGCCGCGGTGGGCCGGCAGGCAGTGCATGAACAGCGCATCCGGGTCGGCCTTGTCCATCAGCTCCGGGGTGACCTGGTAGCCGTCAAAGGCGTTAAGGCGTGTTTGCTGTTCGTCTTCCTGGCCCATGGAAGCCCATACATC
>NZ_LWEZ01000461.1:0-900 GCF_001634945.1 Alcanivorax sp. HI0044 | reverse complement strand
GCCCATCAATGCCTGTGCGGCCACATGGTTGACCGCATCCAGATCACCGCGCCCCTTGTTCTGGGCAACCAGAATTGTTCCGGCAACGGCAAGGCCAATTCCCAACGAGATAAGGAAAAACAAAACGGGGAAGCTGAGCGACACCGCAGCAACGGCATCCGCCCCCAGTCGGCCGACCCAGAACGTGTCGGTAAGCTGGTAGGCCGTCTGCAGAAGATTCGCGAAGACAATCGGAATCGCCAGGGTCAACAGCGCGCGGGTAATGGAGCCCTGGATCAGGCTAGGAGTGTCTTGGGCCACAAGGTCTCCAGGCANGCACTAGGAACGGGTTGCTGAAGGAAGTAATTTCCTCTGTCAGCAATCCTACTCGAAATGCTTACGACAGACGCAACAACTGTTGCGTACGAATCAGTGGCGAGGGTGGACCAATAAAGATGTAACCATAACGGCAATTACTCTATTTAACATAATATACATTATGCGTATCAATGGGTGTTATGGGCACACAACGAAATTCCCGTTGGGTTATCCACCACGCTCCTCTAGAGCGCCCACACAACGCAAAGCTTGTAATCATTAACGGTTAGTATTTGCATCTGGACGCCCCGGCCAGTTAAATCGCGTTAGTCTGGGTGCTATCGCCATTACACTGTTCTACTGCCGGAGTTTCTGCTGTCTATGCTCGCGCTGCGTTTCTGCCTGCTTGTCTCTTTTTGCCTGCCACTGATAACGCAGGCCAATCCGGTACCGGTTTCCGTCGCCACAGTGGAAATGCAGAAACCGGTTCGTGAACTGCTGATCAATGGCACCCTGGCAGCCGATCAGTCCGCCCGGCTCTCTGCCTCAGTGGCTGGCCTGGTGAGCAAATTGAACGTAGATATCGGCTCCCGGGTTGAGTCT
>NZ_LWEZ01000460.1:0-969 GCF_001634945.1 Alcanivorax sp. HI0044 | reverse complement strand
ATCCCCGTGGCCTATATGGTGCAGCACCAGTGAGTTAACCACCGGGTGGGATTCATACAATCTGTAATCCGGGTCCGGCAACCCGTAGTCACTGGGCTTGCCGATGATCATGCGGATCAGTCGGTCATCTACCCTTTGTTTGAGCGCACGGGGCAACTTGATTTTGCCACCAATGGAATCGGTGGCCTTACCGCCAATAAACTTGGGCAGGAAGTAATAACCCCGGCGTACGGACATATCCACGCTGGCGGCCCGGTGCACCGCATCCACGGCGATATCACAGGCCGAATTTCCACAGCCCACCACCAGCACCCGTTTGCCATCGAAACAGGAGGGATGCCGGTATTCACTGGAGTGCATCAATTCGCCATCAAAACGGCCCGGCAGGTTGGGCAGATTCGGCGTATGCAAGGTGCCGTTGGCAATCAGCACACCGGTAAAGCGGCGGCATTGCTCTTCCCCTTTCGCCTCGGTGGTTACCAGCCACTCATCACCATCGCGCAGCACCTGAACCACCCGGGTGGAAAATTCATAGTGCTCATACAGGCCGAAATGGGCGGCATACTGCTGGAAATAACGCTTCATCTCGCGATGGTGGGGGTAAGTGGCCACATCATCGGCCATGGGAAACTCTTTGAACTCGGTCATCGTCTTGGACGAGATCAGATGCGCCGATTCATACATGGTGCTGTGCGGGTTATCGATATCCCACAAGCCTCCCACATCGGTATTCAGGTCAAAACCGACAAAAGGAATACCGTATTTCTTCAGGTTCCTGGCCGTGGCCAGGCCCATGGGGCCGGCCCCTATCACTGCGTACATAGCTGTCCCGTTTTTATTGTGTCTTTTATTCGGTTACCGGTGCCCGACAAGCGAAGCGGAGCACAGAGTTTGGTATGCTTGCCACTCTAGGGCGGACAAACAATAGACACACGGCTATTTCAGGACGTTGTCACGGTTAATTCGGGA
>NZ_LWEZ01000459.1:0-1192 GCF_001634945.1 Alcanivorax sp. HI0044 | reverse complement strand
CATCGGGAGCGGGCAGAAACGGACAAGGGCAGGAATAACAAAAGNGAGGCGAGCGGTGGAGCAAGTCAGGCGGGGAGGGCGTGGTCGGTAAGGTGGTAAGCCGAGGAAGGGCCGTGTGGCCCTTCGTCGCCGGTTGAATGTGTATCGTCTTGCCAGTCATCGTATTCGTTCAACGCCTGGCCGGTGGTCATGCGTGGACGCAGGGTGTTGCGGGCTTCCTGGTGGACGCCGCCTTTTCGCATTAGCGGGTCCATGGCTGCCCAGTTGTGCATGGGCTTGGGGCCTTTGGCCATCGATCTTCCTTATGGTGAGTCACTGTTCGCCCTTGTGGGCGGCGGCGATATTACGCCGGATTTTCCCGGTGTCCAGAGATTGATGCGTTTTGCCTCGTGTTCTGATGGTCGCGGGTGGTTTACAGCGACCAGGACAGGAAGAGGTTGGCGCCGCTGAGTCGATTATCGTAGCGGAAGGTGTATTGTGGCGCCGTTTCCGTGACATTGAGATTGCTGGTGGCCAGGCCCACGCCCACCCCCAGGTTTCGCCATACGTTGTATTCCATGCCTACCTGCATTTCAGAGAACAGGCCTTTCCAGTCGTCGTACTCCAGATAAAAGCCTTCGGCTTTCAGGAACCAGTACAGCTTCGGGTTGACCCGATAGTTGAGCCCGAAGCCCACGGTGGGCAGGGGGACGGTATGGGCGGCGTTGCGGGTTTCCTGGGCAGAGACCGTGCCGCCTGGGTCTGTCTTTACATCCAGATCGATATCGAACCTGGAGACGTGCAGCCCGCCCCCGGCCATCAGCTCGACTTTGTCATTGTGATAAAAAGAATAGAAATAGCTGGCCTTCATGATCTCGTAACCGAGCGAACTGGATACCGTTGTATTACGAAGGGGTGCAACCTTCCCCCGGTGAAGGTGATGCCTGGTTTGCCGAACAGCTTGCCGGGGGCGGTGACCTGGCAGAGAACTACAAGGCTCTGGCTGATGCCTGCGGGGTGAAATTCCAGATCGATTACTTTGGTTTGATGGAACGAGATGCGCAGCAGCATCCGGAGCGGCATGTGGCGGCGGATGTCACCAGCCTGGAAATGAAGCAGGAATATGATCGTTTGATGGCCACGGACCCGGCTTTCGCCGAGCAGGTGCGTGACCGGGAGGCTCCTGCTTCCACGGATACCAGCGATCCGGTTG
>NZ_LWEZ01000458.1:0-4807 GCF_001634945.1 Alcanivorax sp. HI0044 | reverse complement strand
ATGGCCTTTTAGTCGCACCGGATATTCCGCATGAACCTGCGCTTTACAAAAATGCACGGCCTGGGCAACGATTTCATGGTGATCGACGGCATTCGCCAGACCTTGCCGGAAACCGGCCTGCCGATGCCGGCGGATGAAATCCGGCGCCTGGGCGACCGCCACTTTGGCGTGGGCTTCGATCAGATGTTGATCGTACAGCCCGCCCGTTCCGCTGACGCCGATTTCCGCTACCGCATCCTCAATGCCGACGCCTCCGAAGTGAGCCAGTGCGGCAACGGGGCCCGCTGCTTTGCCCGGTTTGTGCGCGAACAGGGGCTCACGGACAAGCGTGAAATACAGGTGGAAACCGCCGCCGGCCAGATGACCCTCACCGTCACCGATGATGAGCAGGTCACCGTAGACATGGGCGCACCTCGCTGGGCGCTGGACGCCATTCCCATGACCGCCAAAAGTGAAGCGGACAGCTACTTCCTGGTGTCCGGCACACAGGCCTGGGAAGTGGGCGCCGTGGGCCTGGGCAACCCCCACTGCACCTTATTGGTAGAAAACGTGGATACCGCGCCAGTGGAGAGCGCCGGCCCGCTGCTGGAAAGCCATGAGCAATTCCCCGAGCGGGTGAACGTGGGCTTTATGCAGATCGTCAGCCGCAACGAAATCCGCCTGCGCGTCTACGAACGGGGTGCCGGCGAAACCCTGGCCTGCGGATCCGGCGCCTGCGCCGCTGTGGTCATTGGCCAACGTCGGGGCTGGCTGGATGCCGCCGTCACCGTGCACCTGCCGGGCGGTACGCTGCAAGTCTGCTACGATGGCCAGGGCGGCATCCAGATGACAGGCCCCGCCAGCCATGTCTATGATGGCGCTATTGAAATCACTCTTTAGCAGGCGATTACGAACATCGGCGATGTCAGTGCCGACTGACCCGAATGATGACAAAGGACAGGATTGATGACGGATCAGACTCCAGCCAGCGCCGACCAGGTCGCCGCCTACCTGCGTGAACATGCCGATTTCTTTCAGCATCGCCCGGAACTGCTGGAACTGTTACGTCTGCCCGATTCCAAAGGCGAGGCGGTATCGCTGCTGGAGCGCCAAGCGTCGATTCTGCGCGAGCGCAACACCGAGCTGCGCGACCGGCTCAACGGCCTGCTGGATGTGGCCCGGGAAAATGATCACCTGTTCGACAAGACCCGCCGCCTGACCCTGTCGCTGCTGGAAGCCCGCGGCGCCGAAAAACTGTTCCGCAATCTCCTCACCAGCCTGAGCACAGACTTCCACTGCGACCAGGTGGCGCTGATGCTGTACGACCGGGAAGTGCCTATTCTTGGCGACCTGCGCAACCAGATCCGTTGCGTGGACAGCGACGCCCTGCCCAGCGCCCTGAATCACCTGCTGCGCAGCGGCAAGGCGGTGTGCGGCGCCATGCGCACGGAAGAAATGGAAGCGCTGTTCCAGGACAACGCCACCGACATTCGCTCCGCCGCCATGGTGCCGCTGGAATACCAGGGTCGCCTGGGCCTGCTGGCCATCGGCAGCAAAAGCGCCATGCACTTCCGCAGCTCCCTGGGCACCCTGTTCATTACCCATATTGGCCAGGTGCTGAGCCGCCGCCTGCATGAGGTAGTGCGTCAATATCCCCACCAAAACAAGACCAAGCTGACAGTGGACAGCTGACAGTGGACAGCGAAAGCAAAAACCTCTCCCAAGCCGCCAACTGCCAACCGTCCACTATCAACGCTTTCCTGACCCATCTGGCCAGCGAGCGCCGCCTTTCCCCGCACACCGTGAGCAGCTATCAGCGGGACCTGATCGAAGCCCGAAAAGTGCTGGGCACCCAGCCCTGGGATGCCCTCACCGTGCACGACATTCGCAGTCTGGCCGCCTCACTGCACCGCAAGGGCAAAAGCGGCAAGACCATCCAGCGCATGCTCTCCACACTGCGCACGTTTTTCCGCTACCTGATGCGCGAAGGGCTGGCCCGTGATAACCCGGCCATGGATATCCGCGCCCCGAAAAGCGGCAAACGCCTGCCCAAGGCGCTGGACGCGGATCAGGTCAGCCACCTGCTGGATGCCGGCACCCACAGCAGCGAACCGCTGGCCCTGCGCGATCAGGCCATGATGGAGCTGCTCTACGCCTGCGGCCTGCGGCTGGCAGAGCTGCTAAGCCTGAATCTGGACAGCATCGACCTGCGCGACGGCCAGCTACTGGTCACCGGTAAAGGCAACAAGACCCGCCAGTTACCGGTGGGCAAACCCGCCCTCACCGCCGTACGCCGCTGGCTGAAAGTCCGCCCCCTGCTGATCAAAAGCAGCGAGCAGAGCGCCCTGTTTATTAGCAAGAACGGCCGTCGCCTGTCGCCTTCCAGCGTGCAGCAACGGCTCAAGCGGCACGCCCTGGAGCGCGGTCTCGACGACCATCTGCACCCGCACAAATTACGCCACTCCTTCGCTACCCACCTGCTGGAATCCTCCGGCGACCTGCGTGCGGTGCAGGAACTGCTCGGCCACGCCGATCTGGCCACTACCCAGGTCTACACCCATCTGGACTTCCAGCATCTGGCCCAGGTCTACGATGGCGCCCACCCAAGGGCCCAGCGCCGCAAGGACGAAGACGAGTAATCCTTGGCGCCTGACGCAGGACGCCCAATGCCCAATGCCCGACGCGAATAAAGCGGTGTGCTGCCATTAACGGTTTTACGATAAACTACCGTCCATGAGCACACTCAAGCTGATTACCTTCGATCTGGATAACACGCTGTGGCCCGTGGATGAAGTGATCCGCAAGGCCGAGAAAGCCTGTAGTGACTGGATCGCTGAGCGCCATCCGGATGCCGCCCGCGCCCTCGACGCGGAGCGGGTCCGCATGGTGCGTACCGCCCTGCTCAAGGAAAATCCCGGTTACCTGGACAACCTGACTGCCCTGCGCCAGGACGCCATGACCCGCGCCTTCATGGACGCCGGGTTCAGCAACGCGGAAGCCCGCAAGATCGCCCTGGACGCTTTTGCGGTCTTTCATCAGGCCCGCAACCAGGTATCGTTTTTTCCCGGTGCCCGCGACGTGCTGGAAACCCTGGCAGACAGCTACCAGCTGGGCGCGCTCACCAACGGCAACGCCGACCTGCGCCAGATTGGCATCGCCGAACTATTCGCGTTCCATCACTCGGCGGAAACCATCGGCAAGCGCAAACCCGCCCCGGACATGTTCCATGCCGCCCTGCAATCCGCCGGGGTTCAGGCCCACCAGGCCGTCCACGTGGGCGACCACCCGCTGGAAGATGTGCACGCTGCCCGCGAACACGGCATGCATGCCGTCTGGGCCAACCTTATCGATCTGCCCTGGCCGGTTGAACTGGACCGCCCCCATCACCATATCCACAATCTGCATGAGCTACCGGATCTGGTGCCGCTCTTCGATGACTGACTGCGGATGATTTCCCCCATGAGCCAACGCACCCAACTCGCCTCGCTGCTCAATGAATTGCAAACGGAACTGGACCAGCAAGGTCTGTGGGCTCCACAACCGCCTGCGCCATCCGCCTTCAATAGCAGCACGCCGTTTTTTGCGGACACCATGAATTTCAGCGAATGGCTACAGTGGGTTTTCATCGCCCGCTTCCGGGCCATTCTGGAAGCGGACCACCCCCTGCCCGGGCAGTGCGATATAGCCCCCATGGCAGAGGAAGCCCTGAAAGGCATGGAGCAGGAAACCGGCCAGATCATCCAGCTGCTGAAACAGTTCGACGATCACTTTTAGGCTCATCGTCTATTTGAACCGGGCCCTTTTGCCGTTTTTCATTTCGGCAATTACCGCGAAGAAGGTGATGAACGGGTCGTGGAACTGGTGCACTTTGACGATTTCTCGGTGACCGACGCCCTGGGCAATATTTTACCCACCACCAGGATGACGCCGGTGAACCCGGGCAATTGCGCCTGAATCTGCACACCGGGCAACACCAGTATCGCCCCCAGCCCTGCCTGGCCGGCTGTGAATTCCCGCAGTTCGATCACCGCTACAGCGGCCGGCCCAGCCGTTACCTTTCCCTACCATATTCCCCATGGCTTTCATTGGGGCCGGGGTAAGCCGGCAACGGCTCGCGTTCCAGGGCAACATTCTACGGAGACACCAGCGTCAGCGAATGATGCTGTCGCGCAATAGCGCTCGCCACAGGCTTTCCTCGTCACCGGCGGACAGAGTCCACAACCACTGACCCCGGTTATCCAACGCTTCCAGGGCGGTAACCACCTGCCCATCGCCGGGCTTGCGCAGCCGCCACAGGCTGTCCATCTTTGCCATGTCCAGCGACACCAAAGCGCCGTTATGGGCCAGATGGCAATGGCTTCCCTGCCAGCGAGGCGACGACCAGGGCGCGGTCATGCACAGGCGCACCCCCTGATTGCCCACACACAGGGTCGTTACCGTGTCCCGCACAGCCGCTTCTGCCAACACCGCCGGCAATGTTTCCACCCGCACCTGGCAGGCAAAGCTGTCGCGCACTGAGCGGTACAAGACGTCGCGCTGTTGAGCACAGCGCTGCAATAATCCGGCAAATTCTTCGTCGTCCGTGCTGCTCGCCCAGTCACGCTCCAACTGGCTGAGCGAACCGAGCTCACCCGCCACCCCGCGCGGCAACACCGACGGCAGGTTGAGGGTTTGCTGATCCGGGTGAAGCATGGCGCACACCAGTTCCTCGAACGCCAACCCGCCACTGTCCGGCGCCACCGCCATCTGCTGTAGCGGCTGCCCATGACGGTCAAAAAAGACCAGGCTGCGAGCCGGCAAGGCGCCGGTGGGTTCCAGCACCGCCAAC
>NZ_LWEZ01000457.1:0-850 GCF_001634945.1 Alcanivorax sp. HI0044 | reverse complement strand
TTGATCCCAGCGCGTGGCGGATCTCAGTTTTTGCCCGTGATGATGCTCTTTGGCCAGCCTCTCAAAATCATGTCTCGAAACCGGTTTGAGCAGTTGGTGAAAGGCGGTGTTATGATGTGACAAAGCCTGAACCTCCCTGATCACAATGTTTTCCTCGCAGAATCATTGTAACCAGTTCGGTTCAGGCTTTTTCATTTGTCCCTCAACTGTGGGACAGCAGTGGGCCAATTGGCCGGGCTTTTTTGTGCCGGTCTGCCCGCAACACGGACCTCGACCCTGCTAGCGTCTAGCGCAGATCACCCACCCAACGCAGGCAACCACAGTGATATCTGCGGAAACAGAATCAGAATGAAGGTGGCGATCAGCAGCATAAAGATAAACGGCGGCGTACCCCGAATCACATCCAGATAGGGGCGACGGAACACCGCAATGGCGGTGAAAATATCGCACCCGAACGGCGGCGTGGCGGAACCAATAGCCGCCTGCAGGGTAACGATCACGCCCACGTGAATCGGGTCCAGGTTGGCGGATTCGATCAGCGGCTTGAAGATCGGCACCAGAATCAGGATCACCACGATGGGGTCCACAAACATGCAGCCAATAAAGAATGCCACGGCGATCAGCGCCAGCGCCGCCACCTGATTCTGGCCAATGGATTCAATGGCAGGCCCCAGCAGTTTCTCGGGAATCCCGGCAGTCCCCAAAGTGTGGGAAAACGCCGCGCCAATGGCCACCAGGATAAAGACCACCGCAGTGATCATCCCGGAGGACAACGCCAGCCCCCCCAGGTCCTTCACGCTGACCTTGCGGAAAATCACCACTTCCAGCAGCAAGGCATACGCCACCGCGA
>NZ_LWEZ01000456.1:0-636 GCF_001634945.1 Alcanivorax sp. HI0044 | reverse complement strand
TCTGGTTGCTGGTGTACCGTGACCGGGACGACTGCGTGCGCTTTATGGAAATCAACGCGCCGACGGCCAGGTTGTTGCAGTTGATTGGCGAACACCCAAAGGATAGCGGTAAAGCGGTGGTGGGGCGTCTCGCCGAGGAAATGCAGTTTGCGGACGTGGCAGCACTGGAAACTTTTTCTCGCGATATCCTGCAACAAATGCGTGAGCGGGACATCCTTATTGGAACCTCACTGAGTCGCCTGTAAGGATCCTGACGATGACCACGCTACAGTCTTTTTTTCACCGCTGTCATGCGGCGTTGAATCACACCCGTATTGCGGATTTCCTTGCGCCTCTGGCGCTTCGTTTGTTTCTGGCTCCGGTCATGTTCAGTGCGGGATATAACAAGGCCATGAGCTTTGAGAGTACGGTGACCTGGTTTGGCAATACAGAATGGGGGCTGGGCTTGCCTTTTCCTGCTTTACTGGCCTTTCTGGCGGCGGCCACTGAGCTGGTTGGCGGTGTGTTGCTGCTACTGGGCCTTTTCACCCGCTATATCAGCATCCCGTTGATGTTCACCATGGTGGTCGCCATTGGCTCCGTGCACTGGGAAAACGGCTGGTTTGCCATCGCGCCGGGCAACCCGGCAACCAGTAT
>NZ_LWEZ01000455.1:0-1078 GCF_001634945.1 Alcanivorax sp. HI0044 | reverse complement strand
ATGCGCCTTCTCTGGGCCGTCTGGTGGGCCAGGGAAAGGCGAACCTGCATGCTCCGTGGCTAGGTATCAGCGTGTTTGCCACGCTCACCCTGATGCTCACCCTGCTGGTGTTTATCGGTGAAGCCATTCGCGATGCGTTCGACACAAGGAAGTTTCTGCAATGAGCCTGCTGCGCATAGAAGGGCTGAGTATTCGCTTTGCCGACCAGCTTGCCGTCGATGACATGTCACTGGAACTCCACCCCGGGCGAATGTTGGCGTTAGTAGGGGAATCCGGTTCTGGTAAATCGCTTACCGCCTTGTCTGTGATGGACCTGTTACCGGAAAACGCGAGTTGGCAGGCCGACAGCCTGCAACTGGACGATACGGACCTGCAAACGCTTAACACTGAACAGAAACGCAAACTGCGCGGCGGTCGCATCGGGATGATTTTCCAGGAGCCGCTGACGGCCCTGAACCCCTTGCATACCGTGGAAAAACAGATCAGCGAAAGCCTGTTTGTGCATCAGGGCATGAGCAAAAAACGCGCCCGTGAGCGGTGTCTGTCGCTGCTTGAGCAGGTCGAACTGCCCGCTACACCGGACATGCTGGACCGCTATCCGCACCAACTCAGCGGGGGCCAGCGCCAGCGGGTCATGATCGCTATGGCCCTGGCCAATGAACCACAGATCCTGATTGCCGATGAGCCCACCACCGCTCTCGACGTGACGGTACAGGAAACTATTCTCGACCTGATCAAGCGGCTGCAGAAAGAGCTGAATCTCTCCATTCTCCTGATCAGCCATGACCTGGGCGTTGTCAGCCGCTTTGCCGAAGACATCGTGGTCATGCACAACGGCAAACGGGTGGAAGCGGGCCCCACAGATACCGTGCTGAATCACCCCCAGGAAGACTACACGCGCCACCTGATCCATGCGGAGCCCCAGGGTCGCCTGGAGCCGCTGCCAGATGACACTCCGCTGCTACTCGAAGCCCGTGGCATGGCCGTGACGTTCAAAGGCAAGCGCCGCGCCCTTTTCTCGCCACCACCGTTGCTCCACGCGGTGGATCAAATTGATCTGACACTGCGCCGCGGCGAG
>NZ_LWEZ01000454.1:0-863 GCF_001634945.1 Alcanivorax sp. HI0044 | reverse complement strand
GGCGGCGCCAACCTGGGCCTGTTGATGTACAACCCGGAAGACCTGCTGGAACGCTACAACGCCCCCGACACCCTGAAAGGCCAACACACCTTCAAACTGACCCGGGGCAACTGCCTGTATTCCGACATGGGCCGGGTATTTGCGTCCATTGTGGAAGACGACTTCGGCTGGCATGAGTCCGTGTGCGGAACACTCAGCGAAAAAAAACTACAGGAAAAATATCCGGTAAGAACCTATCAGGACCATCACAACCAGTGGACCCTGAGCGGCGAACACAGCTTCCTTACGGAGCTGGCGAAATACGGCCTCACCGAACGGGACATGGCCGCCAATTTGAATCTTTTTTCCAAAGTCGCCACCGATAAAGACGGCAACCTGATATTCGATTCATCTGCGGCCAAAGCCGGGGCCAGTCTCACCCTGCGTTTTGAAATGGACACCCTGGTCATCCTGAACAGCTGCCCCCATCCGCTCAATCCTGCGAAGGATTACCCGATGAAGCCGGTAGGTATCGAAATGTTCAAAGCACCACCGGTGTCCGACGATGATTACTGCAAGAATTTTCGTCCGGAAAATACCCGCGCCTTCGAGAACAACCGACTTTATCACCTGGGCATGTAAGGCCCGCCGCACGTAACAAGCATCACGCAACAAGGGAAAACACATGATCAAAGAAAGCCAACGTGAACCGAACCAGGCCAGTTTTCGCGAAGTGGTGGCGGCAGGTGATTACTTCATTCATACCGTGAAGCAGGGCCAGACCGTGCGTTTGCTGGATCTGCAAGGCAACCAGGCCGCCGACACCCTGTTCTACAGCGCCGCTGACCCAGGAGAACGCTACAGCGCCATGGACACCATCCGCG
>NZ_LWEZ01000453.1:0-732 GCF_001634945.1 Alcanivorax sp. HI0044 | reverse complement strand
AGAAGCAAATGACCATGCAAACGATAAAAAAAATGTCCCGATGTATTAAATGGGGTTTCCCTGCCAAAACTACAGTAGAAATCTGCACGCAAGGAATGCCCGCTCTCGGCTTCTCACTAATGCTCCCTTTACTGCTGGCGGCTCCCTCGGTAAATGCTTTGGTGGAAATGGAAGAAGAGCAAATGGCCAACGTTACCGGTGCCGGTTTAGCATTTGTATTCGATGATTTTAGTTTCCGGATGGCTCCAACCAGCTTTGTAGAGTTAACGGGGTCACAACCGACCTCTGATGCTTATAATAATTTCGGATGGCGCCGAGGCGACGCCCGTTACTATGGCTTGTCCATGACAAGTGCAGGGTCCAGTAAAACCAACGGAAGCGGTAACTATTTTTATGGAACAGACTGGTATTCAAGTAACTCCGGAGGGGGCGGGTGTGGGAATTCTGCTAGTCAGGGAGCAACGGTAACGAGTTTAAGCTGCCCCATGGGTGTCGGTGATGGGGATTTTGGGGTTGATGCCTTTGCATCAGTTTATGACCCTTTCATGCTGCGTGTATTTGAATATCAAGGTTACAATTACGATGGTGGCTGGCTTGATGAGCCAGCAGGAACTCCCGGCTCATCAACGGGTATCGGCGGTAAAGTAATGCCAAGTGTGCTTGAGTTTCGTGGCCCTGCAAATTCTGATCCCTGGCGTTGGGCTTTCTGGGGTGAGTTGGAAGTTAACCGTT
>NZ_LWEZ01000452.1:0-800 GCF_001634945.1 Alcanivorax sp. HI0044 | reverse complement strand
GCCGTCGATGTCACGGATCAGGCGGATCAGGTCGGCCAGATCCAGGGTATCGCCATCGGCGCCCACGCCCTGGTAGGCGTTCACGTTCTGGCCCAGCAGGTTGACCTCACGCACACCCATGTCCGCCAGGTGCTGGATTTCACTGAGCACGGGCTGAACCGGACGGCTGACTTCTTCGCCGCGGGTGTAGGGCACCACGCAGAACGTACAGTACTTGGAGCAGCCCTCCATGATGGAAACGAAAGCGGAGGGGCCGTCTACGCTGGGTTCCGGAAGGTTGTCGAACTTTTCGATTTCCGGGAAGGTCACATCAATGGCCAGCTCGCGGGTGCTGGCGGCCTGGGTAATCAGGCCGGGCAGGCGGTGCAGGGTTTGAGGACCAAATACCACGTCCACATAGGGTGCACGGTCGCGGATGGCATCGCCTTCCTGGCTGGCCACACAGCCGCCCACGCCGATAATCATGTCGGGTTTGGCGTCTTTCAGCTTTTTCCAGCGGCCCAGCTGGTGGAAGACCTTTTCCTGGGCTTTTTCCCGGATAGAACAGGTGTTGAGAAGCAGCACATCCGCTTCTTCCGGGTTGTCGGTGGGCTCCAGGCCGTGGCTGGATTCGAGCAGGTCCACCATGCGAGTGGAGTCGTACTCGTTCATCTGGCAGCCGTGGGTCTGGATAAACAGCTTACGTGCCATGGGTTGCCTAACCGTCAAATAGAGTGAAAATGGGCGCGGATTATACCGCTGACTGCTGCAAACTGCGAACCGGAGAATTCATGCGAAAACTGCTGTATGTGCTGCCATTG
>NZ_LWEZ01000451.1:0-1018 GCF_001634945.1 Alcanivorax sp. HI0044 | reverse complement strand
GCCCTGCTGGGCCCCAACGGCGCCGGCAAAACGACCCTGATCAGTATTATTTGCGGGATCGTCAATCCATCATCCGGCAAGGTCCTCGCCGATGGCCATGACATCATTACCGATTTTCGTGCCGCACGAAGCGCCATCGGTCTGGTGCCCCAGGAAATTTCCACCGACGCATTTGAAACCGTCTGGGCAACAGTGAGTTTCAGCCGCGGGCTGTTTGGCAAGCCGCGTAATGATGCCCACATTGAGAAAGTGCTCAAGGCGCTGTCGCTGTGGGACAAGAAAGACAGCAAGATCATGATGTTGTCCGGTGGCATGAAGCGACGGGTGATGATTGCCAAGGCGCTTTCCCATGAGCCCAAGATCCTGTTTCTGGACGAGCCTACGGCGGGCGTGGATGTAGAGCTGCGCCGGGAAATGTGGGAAATGGTTCGCCAGCTGCGCGAGCAGGGCGTCACCATTATTCTGACGACCCACTATATTGAAGAGGCCGAGGAAATGGCTGACCGCGTGGGTATTATCCGTCAGGGCGAAATTATCCTGGTGGATGAAAAGTCCCGGCTGATGGAAAAGTTGGGGCGCAAGCAATTGACAGTACACCTGGCAGAACCGCTTGATGCGATTCCCGCCGCCATGGCGGACGAGGCGCTGGCGCTGGCCGATGAGGGCTACTCGATGGTTTATACCTACGATGCCAACCAGGAAAACACGGGCATTGCTGAATTGCTGCGTCACCTGAGCGAGCAGGGTATTGAATTTAAGGACCTGCATTCACGGCAAAGTTCGCTGGAAGATATTTTCGTGGATCTGGTGCATGGCACGCCACAAGCCTCACGCGGTACGCAACACGTAAAAACTGAAACACCGGAAAGCCTCTGATGCCGTTTGGTGTTCTCGTTTGGCTGCTCCCGGAAGGATTAATCAATGAAAGTGAATATGCATTCCATTAGCGCTATCTACAAGTTCGAGATGGCGCGCACCTGGCGTACCCTGATGCAAAGCGTGGCCTCGCCGGTGATTT
>NZ_LWEZ01000450.1:0-950 GCF_001634945.1 Alcanivorax sp. HI0044 | reverse complement strand
GCAGGTTGCTGAACGCGAATGGCCGACGGAGTCTTTGTGGTTGAAAAACGGATGCGCAGGAGGTGGTTCAGGCCTTGCAGAAGTAACAGGCCGAGAAGAAAACTGACAGCAAAATAGAGCAGTATCATGGGGCAGCCACACTGTGATTATTGTTGGAGTGCGAACGATTCTGTGGCAATCCTATAAAGCACGGGCAAGGTTAACCATCGTGACTTTGTTATGGCTTGTGGGATTACTGTAGCTGGCTGGAGCGGGAGGGTGTATGGCTACCGGGCGTGGAAGATGACAGACAATGGCGTGTGCGTTTGCGGATCCAGCGGTTCTTCCATGTGAACACGCAATCCCTGTTGTTGAAGAAGTGCCAGCCAGTCCGACAACGTACGGAAATACCAGGGTGGGGCGTCATGGAAGGCGTCACTACAGCCGGCCCAGCTACCGGTGCGCCAGCCCGAACGGTAATCGCCTTTGCAGGCCATGAGTGGGTGCAGGGTTTGTATCAACAGGCGTCATCTCGGTAGTGTTAACAGGCCCTGGCGTCGCCAGTAACTGCGCAACGGAATCCTCGCCGAAGAGTGAAAAATTGCACACGATAACGGCAAATGTCTGGCCGCTCAGGGCACTGGATAATCGCGAATAGTCACTGCACAGGTAGGTGCCGTCGGAGTGTTGTGCCTGCGCGTTTTCCACCAGTGCCGGAATGACATCCACGCCGGTGATCGCGGTGGCCGGCGCGTTATCTTCTGCCGCCAGTGCCCGGCAGAGCCACCCTTCGCCGCAGCCCACATCCAGCACCGAGTCTGGCCGGTAGCGACTAATGGCGTTGACGATTGCCGGATTGGTGATCTGGCGGCTGGCGATACCTTTGCCTTGCAGCAGGGCAATCCAGGGGGCGGCATTGGCCGCCCAGCTTGTAAGAATTGCGTCTTCCGGTGGCTGTGGCATTTAACGCA
>NZ_LWEZ01000449.1:0-699 GCF_001634945.1 Alcanivorax sp. HI0044 | reverse complement strand
AGAACTGTAACCACACCCGATATCGGGCGGAGCTACATGAACAAGGACTTGATCACCCAGTTACCCAGAGTGGAGCAACTGTTCGACCAATACGCAGAGCGTTTTGGTAAACAACAGACCGCGTACCGCAACCATGTCTATCGGCTGGTAAACCTGGTCATGGCGCAACGCCCCATCAACGACGAAGAGCTGGATAAACTGCAGGTCGCCGCCTTTTTCCATGATGCAGGTATCTGGCTCGCCGGCACCTTCGACTATCTGCAACCGTCCGCCCGCCTCGCTGAACACTACCTTCAGGAAGAAGGCCTGGACGATTGGTGTCAGGACGTGCGCAACATGATCATGAATCACCACAAGCTCAGTCGCTTCAGCCGCAACCACCTGGACCTCACCGAAGTATTCCGCCGGGCAGACTGGGTTGATGTAAGCCTGGGACTGCTGCGTTTCGGCATTCCCATTGCGCGAATCCGGTTGATCAAACGGGGCTTCCCCAATGCAGGCTTTCATCCGCTACTGCTAAAGCTCAGCGGCCAACAACTACTCAGCCAGCCCTGGCGTCCCCTGCCCATGCTGAAACGATAACCTTCTGCGCAGAACCCTGTGGCACAGGAGATAAAGTTACCCACAACTTCTGTGGATAACTCTGTGCATAGACTGTCAGGAACCGTCCCCACCGCCTGCCGCGCCTGCCATGTCATT
>NZ_LWEZ01000448.1:0-828 GCF_001634945.1 Alcanivorax sp. HI0044 | reverse complement strand
TACAGGGTCAATCATTCAGAAATGCCCCGCGCATACACGCCCGCCCGCATGCCGGGGTATCCAGGCGCAGGCAGGGCAAGTACGAGTGAAGGGGCGAAAAGATCAGCAGAAATGTGTCCACGCGGGGCAGACTATTCACTGATAGTAAACCGGACCGCTTTTTTCTCAAGCGGCGTTATCGGACACCCAAACCGCAGCGGCACGCAGGCTGCCATTGCAGTACCGAACCGTTATACTCCCCCTCCAGCAAACGGAGTATCCCATGCGCCCATTCAGCCTGTTACTGTTCCTGCTACTGGCCGCCTGCGGCCAGAAAGGTCCGTTGTATTTTGACCAGGAACGCAGCGCAACCGCACCGGCCAGCGACGCGCAACCGGCGCAGCCCGATGCAAAAGACAGTGAAGACACCCAAGACGAAGACGACGCCAACGCGTCCGGACAGGAATAATCATGGATCCCTTTCAGTACCGTGACGGCCAGCTATTCGCCGAAGATCTTCCCGTAGAACAGCTGGCGGATCGCTTCGGCACACCGCTCTACCTGTATTCCCGTGCGGCTCTGGAGCGTCACTATCTGGCCTTCGATGAAGCCTTCGGCGACCACCCTCACCAGGTGTGCTACGCAGTGAAAGCCAACTCCAACCTGGCGGTGTTGAATGTGCTGGCCCGGTGTGGAGCGGGGTTCGATATCGTTTCCGGTGGTGAGCTGGAGCGGGTGCTGCGCGCCGGGGGCGACCCGGACAAGATTGTCTTTTCCGGCGTGGGCAAAACCGCCGACGAAATGGCCGCGGCTCTGAAAGCCAACATCCACTGCTTCAATGTGGAATCC
>NZ_LWEZ01000447.1:0-912 GCF_001634945.1 Alcanivorax sp. HI0044 | reverse complement strand
ACGACGCCCTTGCTGACGGCGCGCATAGTTTACCGTAATACGGCGTTGTCCGCG
This sequence comes from Alcanivorax sp. HI0044, assembly GCF_001634945.1. Classification (NCBI taxonomy): domain Bacteria; kingdom Pseudomonadati; phylum Pseudomonadota; class Gammaproteobacteria; order Oceanospirillales; family Alcanivoracaceae; genus Alcanivorax; species Alcanivorax sp. HI0044. The sequence goes on along the minus strand of NZ_LWEZ01000447.1, from coordinate 858 downwards.
CTCCACATACACCACACCGAAAATCACGGCCATGGCGACCAGGAACACAAACAGCATCATAATCAGGCTTAGGTCGCCGGTACGCGCAGATTCAAACGTCTGCGCCACCGCACCAGGCAGGCCGGACACGATGGAGGCGAAAATCAGCATGGAGATCCCATTGCCGATACCGCGCTCGGTAATCTGTTCACCCAGCCACATCAGGAAGACAGTACCCGTTACCAGGGTGCTGACTGCCACAAAGTAGAAGCTGGCAATTTGCATGGTGCTGGCTGTTTCAGGCAGTAGCGTAATGCCCTGGCTGTTAAGGCCGGCCACCATACCGAAAGACTGAATCGCCCCCAGCGCCACCGTCAGATAACGGGTGTACTGGGTAATCTTGCGCCGCCCTTGTTCACCTTCTTTACGAAGCTGCTCAAGCGTGGGCACTACGGCCGTCATCAGCTGAATCACGATGCTGGCTGTAATGTAGGGCATGATGCCCAACGCAAAGATACTCATGCGCTCCAGTGAACCACCAGAGAACATGTTGAACAGGCCAAGAATGGTGTCCCGGTTATTGTTGAACATCTGTTGCAACGCTTCCGGGTTCATGCCCGGGACCGGGATATGCGCCCCGACCCGGAACACCACCAGGGCGCCCAACAGAAAACCGATCCGCCGCCACAGCTCACGCATTGCGTTACCGTCAGCTTTCGGCGCACCGCCATTTAGTGTTTGAGCGCGATTCTTCGCCATAAAGCGCAGCCTTACTCTTCGACTTTACCGCCAGCTTTTTCAACTGCTTCACGGGCACCTTTGGAAATGGCCACACCGCGAACAGTCACTGCACGATCGATTTCACCTTGCAGAACAATT
>NZ_LWEZ01000446.1:0-10883 GCF_001634945.1 Alcanivorax sp. HI0044 | reverse complement strand
GGCATCCAGGCTATCGCGATATGCCTGCTTCAGTACCGACAGCTGCCTGCCCTGCAGCGAAGAATCAGAGTAAAAGCCGGGCTCGCGCCATTGCATCAAACGCTGATGAAACAAATAATCCCGGCCCAGCGGATCCAGAAAACAACAGGCAATCTGCTTTCCCTGCGGATCAGCGGTAAACGAGACACCGGCAGGCAACAACAGCGTTCGAGCACGAAATCTCTCTCCGCTTACGTCAAGCAACACGTCATCTTCCAGGCCAAACAACAGGGTATGCGCCCCGGCTGAAAAAGTAATACGGCTGCCGAGATAGCCCACATAGAGCGTTCTCAAACGCCACAGATACAACGTGGAAGGTGGCACGTCGGCTTGTTCATTCAGATTATTATTCTTGTCTTCCATATTTTTTCTCGACTGAAAAACAGTCTTTGCAGACTTACTGCATCGAATCAGTAGTGCCTGTGAATCCCGTCACAGTGCGCCAAAAACCCGATTCGACCACGCCCCATTCCTACAAGTCAGTATCACCAAACCTTCCTATAGTCCAGTCGTCGACAAACAAAACCAGCAGCCATGGCGCCGGCTGCATTCTAATAAACAGGAGAAAAAACATGTCGATCATCGCCCGTGGCCTGATCATGGCCACCGTTCTGATATTAAGCACCAGCCAGGCCCATGCCTGGTCCTGGTTCGGAAAAGACACACACTACGCCGACACCCGCTACCCCATCGTTCTGGTGGGTGGCATCATCGCGTTCGATGACATTGCCGGTATCGATTATTTCTACGGTATCGCCGATGACATGCGCGACTACGGTGCGGATGTGTACGAAAGCAACGTCAGTGCCCTGCAAAGCAATGAATACCGTGGTGAAGAACTGATTACCCAGATCGAAAACTACCTGGCCGTCACCGGGGCGCCAAAAGCCAACCTGATCGCTCACTCACAGGGCGCCCCCACCGCCCGCTATGTGGCAGCAGTGCGCCCGGATCTGGTAGCGTCGGTTACCTCCGTGCACGGTGAGAACCGCGGCACCCGGGTTGCCGATATCATTCGTGGAGTACTGCCTGAAGGCAGCGTATCGGAAGGGCTCGCCGACATGATCGCCGGGGGGTTTGGCGCCCTGTGGGAAATGGCATCCGGCGGCCCCAATGCCAATGACCAGTCCGCCACGGCAGTACTCGCCGATTCCACCACCGCAGGCATGGCTGCGTTCAATCAACGCTACCCCCAGGCCATGCCCAGCTCTGCCTGTGGCACCAGCGGCCAGCATTCCGTCAATGGTGTGCGCTACTGGTCCTGGGGCGGTACCGGCGTGCACACCAACCTGCTCGACCCGTTCGACAGCCTGCTGGTCACCGTCACCCAGTTTGCCTTCCCTTCCGGCGTCAAGCATGACGGTGTATTGCCCCTGTGCGGCATGTACCTGGGCAAACCCATTCGCCACAACTACCGCCACAACCACGCGGATGCCATCCGCCAGCTGTTCGGCCTGATGGGGTGGGAAACCGACCCGAAAACGTTATACCGCAATCAGGCCAACCGCCTGAAAAACGCTGGCCTGTAACGCAACCATCCCCGCAGGGACCGGCTTTCCTGCGGGGCAATCCGGATCGAGACAAGACCATGACACGCACACTTGCACTTCTGGCCACCGTCTTTGTATTGGCCACCGGGGTATTCTGGGGGCTCAAACGTATTCCTGTACCCCAGCATGCTCAACCGGCACAACAGCAACCCGATGCGCAGGCCAGCCACACCCACAGGCCGGCCACCGAGTCACCCGGCATTGCCAAACCGGCGTTCTCCGACGCACTGGCCAATACCTCCTTATCGGGCACACAGGTTCCCGGCAAACTCATGACCGACTCACAGGGTCACCTGATCGCAAACAGCAGCAGCAAGGCGATCATGGATTACTTTCTTTCCCTGAGTGGAGAAATGCCGGACGCGACAATCCGTAAACTGATGGAGCAATGGGCACGACAAAACGCCGGCGCCATCGCCGCTGCTGACCTGCTTGACCTGCTTGACCGCTACCACCATTACCGCACCGCATTCGCCAGCGGCGATTACGCCGCCCATTATTCCGGTAATGGCGATGACGACATCCGCCGTAAACTGCAAATGCGTCAACAACTACGCCAAGAGACCTTCGGCGCCGATACCGCCAATACCCTGTTCGCCGACGAAGATCGCTACGACCGGTTCAGCCTGGAGCGGCACGACATCATGACCTCAGACCGTTCCGATGAGGAAAAGACGGCAGCCCTGAGAGCCCTTCGCAGCACCCTTCCGCAGGCGCTGGCAAAGCAATACCAGCAGCAGTATGACCTGCAGCACCTTCCGGCCCGGGAACAGTCGATGAAACAAGAGGGAGCCAGTGCCGAGGAGCTGTATGCATTCCGGCAGCAGCAATTCGGCGATGCCGCCGCCCTGCGTCTGCAGTCACTGGAGGCAGAGCGTCAGGCCTGGCGACACCGTTATCAGAATTACACGCAGCAGCGAGACCAGATCAATCACGCCGCCCTGAGCAGCGACGACAAAAAAGAACAGCTGGATGCCCTGCGAGCTCGCCTCTTTAACGCCAGCGAGCAGCAACGTGCCGCCGCACTGGATCGCCTCAATTAATCAGCAACGCGGCAGAATGGCCCGACTATCCGACAGCGCCTACATAACCGGCGGGCAGGCTGAGAGAACGAAAGGTTATTGCGCTCCCTCATTCGCTGTTTTGCCAGTACTGCCCGGACCACTGGATCAGATGCCGACTGCCACTCAGCCTGGGCCCGTCACCACCTCAGGCAACAACAGCACCACACCCGCATAACTGGCTACCAGCAACGTCATGGCCACCCCGAGCCCAAGGAAGGGCCCCACATTCAGGGAGCGATGGTAGATAAAACTCTGCGCCGCCAACTGCCAGCTCACCAGCACCAGATACAGCAGCTCGATCGCGCTCAGCGACTGCTCCATGCTGGCATTCAGCGCCAGCAACGGCAGGCTCAGGAGGGTCAGAATCACATCCACCCCCACCAGCGACAGAGCGGTCTGCAACCAGCGCCCCTGCAGCCCCTTGAACGATAGCAACAGGCCTGTGCCCGCCAGCACCACCGCCAACGACAGCAACTGGCTGCTCACCAACACGCCAATGGGCAATGCGGTCTGCAGGCTGCCCACCAGTAGCTGCAACACAAACCAGCCGGCCAGCACCAGCGCCAGCAACGATGGAGAATACGGGGCATTCTCCGGGCTGGCACGAAATATGGCCAACCGCCAAAACAGGGTCATCAATACAGTCATGGATCCTCCGGGCCGCTATTCTTTCAGAGCCGGGGAGAAACAGCTACTAGCGACGAGCGTCTAGCTACGAGAAAACATAAAACCACTGCCGCTATTCCTCCTCCCCCCGCTTAATATCGCGGGCACAGCGCAACACGCAGGCACCTACCCATCCCGCGTCTCGCAGCTGGAAGCTCGTAGCTTGTCTTTGTTTCGTCCGACAACTGCAGGTGTGTTTCATGGCCTGCTTCGCTAGAATGCACGCAAATTGAATCAAGGGGTCTCACATGGCGCGTAAAAACGCTTTCTACGCTCAGTCCGGCGGTGTCACCGCCGTCATCAATGCTTCCGCTGCCGGCGTCATCGAAGCCGCCCGGGAAAACAAAGATGTCATCGGCAAGGTTTATGCCGGCCGGAACGGCATCATCGGCGCACTCACTGAAGAGCTGATCGATACCAGCAAAGAAAGCAAAAGCGCCATTGAAGCGCTCAAGCACACCCCGGGCGGCGCCTTCGGCTCCTGCCGTTACAAACTGAAAGACCTGAAGACCTCCCAGCGCGAATACGAGCGCCTGATCGAAGTCTTCAAGGCACACAACATCGGCTACTTCTTCTACAACGGTGGTGGCGATTCCGCCGACACCTGCCTGAAAGTCTCCCAGCTGTCGGAGAAGATGGGTTACCCGATTCAGGCCATCCACGTACCCAAGACCGTGGACAACGACCTGCCCTTCACCGACGTGAGCCCCGGCTTCGGCTCCGTGGCCAAATACACCGCAGTGAGCTGCCGCGAAGCCGCCCTGGACGTGGCCAGCATGTGCGCCACCTCCACCAAGGTGTTCGTGATGGAAGTCATGGGCCGCCACGCGGGCTGGATTGCCGCATCCGCCGGCCTGGCCAAGGAAGACGCCGATGATGCGCCGCACCTGATCCTGTTCCCGGAAATTGCTTTCGACAAGGCCGCCTTCATGAAGAAGGTGGACGCCACCGTCAAGAAAGCCGGTTACTGTGTCATCGTGGTATCCGAAGGCGCCCGTTACGAAGACGGCACCTTCCTGGCCGACGCCGGCAACACCGACGCCTTCGGCCACAAGCAGCTGGGCGGCGTGGCGCCAGTCATTGCACAGATGGTGAAAGACGAACTGGGCTACAAATACCACTGGGCGGTGAGCGACTACCTGCAGCGGGCAGCACGCCACATTGCCTCCGCCACCGACGTGGAGCAGGCCTACGCCGTGGGCCGTGCCGCGGTGGAATTCGCCGTGGCCGGCAAGAATGCGGTCATGCCCACCGTGGTTCGCAAGGACACCAAAAAGTACAGCTGGACCATCGGCGAAGCCCCACTGAAGAAAGTCGCCAACGTGGAAAAGAAAATGCCGCGCAAGTACATCAGCAAGGATGGCTTCGGCATCACCCCTGCCGGCCGCGCCTACCTGGAGCCGCTGATTGGTGGCGAGTCCTACCCGCCTTTCAAAAACGGCCTGCCGCAGTTCGCCAAGCTGAAACTGGCCCCGGTGGCCAAGAAGCTGAACGACGCCTTCGAGGTGTAAGCCACACCTAAGCCACACCCCGCAACGAAAAACGCCCCGCATCGCGGGGCGTTTTTATTCTACTCCAGATTCACGCCTTCACCCCCCCTGCAGGAGTTCCCTTCCAGGGGACGAACCGTGCGAAGCACGGAATCGATCGAAGGTCGGTCAGGGACTTCAGGTTTCAACAAACTGAATGAAGGCATGAGGTGAACCTACCCCGTTTCCCTCGCCTGGGCTCGGGTTCGTCCCCTGGAAGGGAACTCCTACAGAGGGGCTTCGTAGCTCGGACAGGAATCGGGGAGCCAGCACTAGCCCTCCATCGCCGCCATGTCCATCCACATCATTTCCCATACATGCCCGTCCGGGTCCGCCAGGTTGCGGTTATACATAAACCCCAGATCCTGAACCGGGTTGATATCGGCAGTGCCACCGTTCTTCGCAGCGGCCGCATCCACCGCATCCACCGCATCACGACTATCAAAGGAAAGCGCCAGCATCACTTCACTGGAAGAGGAAGGTGGAATCGGCCGGTCCGTAAAGGTCCGCCATTTGTCGTGGGTCAGCAGCATCACATGGATCGCTTCGCTCCACACCATGCAGGCAGCCGTCTCGTCAGTGAATTGCGGGTTGTTCTCAAACCCCAGTGCAGAGTAAAAGTTCATGGCTACCGTCAAATCCGCCACGGGCAGGTTCACAAAGATCATTCGAGTCATGGTGCTGTCTCCTTGATTAGTCATTAGGGGGTCCTGGCACAATGTGCCTTCATGATCTAATCGATTGGCTTCCCTTCCCGTGGCGGCGAGACGCACAACCGCCCACCAATGCCACGTTTTTTATAAGCCAATTAACCAGAAAAGCCCCGCCTTCACAAATGGCGGGGCCCTGGTACGCGATCACTCAAAATTCGGACAAGGCCTTCTGCAAGGCCTCCAGCTCTGCTATCTCGTCCGCTATCTTTTTCTGGTACTTGGCGACTTTTTCCTCGTCACCATCAGCCCGGGCCTCGTCCAGATCTTCCTGATAGTCCAGAAGATCACTTCGCGATTCTTCAATATCGTCTTTTAATTCCTGGCGCAGGTAGTCATCCGTGCAATGGTCCCGGGCTTCGGCAAGGGCTTTTTTCAACCCGGCGACCTTATCTGCATTGGCCTGCTTCTCGGCGTAATCTATCTGCGTTTCAATCTCACAGAACTTCCGTTCACAGCCGACCAGGCCATCGCAACGGGAAGAGGCCACCACTGATGCTGAAAGTGAGCCAACCACTAACGCGGTTAACGCGGGTACCGTGAATGCAAATCTGGTTTTCGATCTGTCCATTATCTTCTCTCCCTGAATGGCCCGTGGGTATCGGTTAATTCCAGTCCGGTCTTGCCGCGGGCAGGTATTGACCGTGCCGAACCCGGCTTTGCCGGGTTTATTGACGTTACAAGATCGCGCGCCGCTTGCACATGATTGCCATCAGATCACCGGCTACACTGGGGCCATGATGCGTTTTGCTGTAGTGATGCTTGCGGGGCTGCTGTCGTTACCGGGCGACAGCCCGGCCGATGACAGCAAGGTGACCGTACTGGTAGTACGCCATCGCTGGCATACCGGTATTGCCTTCCCTGCGGAGCAGCTCGATCCTGCACTGCAGTTTCTCCCTGCCTATTTTTCGAAACCCGCCTACTATGAAATGGGTTGGGGTGATGATGCCTTCTACCGCCAGGACAACAGCACCTGGCGACTGGTCCGCGCCATGTTGTGGCCAACGAACAGCGTGCTGCATGTGGTCGCACTTGACCGGCACCCCGAAACGCTCCCCCACGGGGATATTCAGCCGCTGTGCGTCAGCAGGATGCAACTGGCAGCGCTGCAACGGGCAATCGCCAACGACTTTGTGCTGGACGATAACGGCACCCCCATCGACGCTGCCCCCGGGCTGTATGGCGACAGCCGTTTCTTTCCTGCGCACGGTACCTTCTGGCTCGGCAATACCTGTAACAGCTGGACGGCCCGGCGACTCACCGCTCTCGATATTCCCATGGGCTACCTGACGCTGACCGCCAACGGCGTCATGCAGCAACTCACCGGACGCACCGCCTGTCGGGAACCCGGCCATCATTAAACAAAATGGTTGAACATTCATTCCCGCACCTATAAATTCAACCTTATGGTTAAACAAAACGATCAACATCTGGATGCTGTTTTTGCTGCTCTTGCCGACCCCACCCGGCGGGCCATGCTGCAACAACTGGAACAGGGCCCTTGCAACGTGGGCGAACTGGCAGAGCCTTTCGCCATGTCATTTGCTGGCGCCTCCAAGCACGTCAAAGTGCTGGAGAAGGCCGGGCTGCTTATCCGGGAGGTGCAGGGCCGAAGGCACCATTGCCGACTCAACGCCGCCCCCATGGCGGAGGCAGACGCTTGGCTACAACGCTATCGGGTGTTCTGGAACGACAAACTGGACGCGCTGGAACAGGCGCTCAAGGACGGAGACTGACAGGAGGTTTGTGATGGAAACCGATGTACGATTCGACGACGCTACGACCCTGACGATAGAACGCACCCTGCCCGGCCCCATTGAGCGCGTATGGGCCTACCTGACCGACCCGGACAAACGCGCTCGCTGGCTGGGTGGCGGCACCCTGGGCGAGTTTGTGGGTGGCGCAGTGGTGATTCATTTCCGTCATCAGGATTTGTCAGAGGATATCCAGCCGGCCCCGGACAAGTACAAATCCATTGAAGGTGGAGCCACGCTGACTGGCATCATTACCCGCTTTGAGCCACCCCATGTGCTGGCCCATACCTGGGGTGACAATGAAGGCGAAGTCACCTTTTTCTTGAGCGCGCAGGGCGACCAGGTTCATTTACGGCTTACCCACCACCGCTTGCCCGCTGACGAAAACACCCGCATCAGTGTCGCCAGCGGCTGGCACACCCATCTGGGCATTCTGGCCGAAGAGCTGAACGGCCAACCCCGCTCGTCCTTCTGGCCAACACACACACAATGGGAAACGCACTATCAGCGCGTTTTGCAGGAAAGCGAGGCCCCGCATGACTGACACGCTAACCGTGCAACTGATGTTTCAGGGCCGGGCCAACGCGGCCCTCGATCTCTACGACAGCGCTATCGCTCCGTTAGAGCTGCTGAGCCGAACGCTCTACGGCCCGGACGAGATGGGTGAAAACGGCCAGGTGAAAACCGCCTGGTGCCGTATCGGCAACGTGCGGATACACTGTTTTGACAGCCCTGTGCCCCACGACTTTGATTTCACCCCATCGACCTCGCTGTGTCTTGCCCTGAAGGACAAACAGGCAGTAGCCGACACCTTTGCAAAACTGGCAGACGGCGGCACCGTGCTGATGCCCCTGGACAGCTATGACTTCAGCCCCTGGTTCGGCTGGGTGCAGGACTGCTTCGGGGTGTCATGGCAATTGTCTGTCACCGCACCCGGTGACGCGAAGGAAAATGTCTAGGAACGGTCATCACGCCCGTTTTTACGGGCGTGCTCCAGCAAGTCCTCCACGTATTCCTGCTCTTCATGCAGGTCGTCCGTGACGGGCGGAGCATGGGGCAAGACCTGATTCAAAAACACCGCCACCAGGCCACACAGACTGATGCCCTGCAAGGTAAAGTCACCGTTGCCCATGACCATGCCACCGATACCGAAAATCAGCGTAACCGCCACAATCACCAGGTTGCGCTGAGCGTGCAGGTCCACCTGCGCCTTGATCAGGGTATTCATGCCCACACTGGCAATCGACCCGAACATGAGAATCAGAATGCCGCCCATGACCGGCGTGGGGATGCTTTGCAGCAGCAGGCCGAACTTTCCGATAAACGCCAGCAGGATGGCGAAAATAGCCGTCCAGGTCATCACCACCGGATTGAACACCCGGGTCAGCATCACCGCGCCGGTGACTTCCGAGTAGGTGGTATTGGGCGGTCCGCCAAACAGGGCCGCCACCATACTCGCCACGCCATCGCCAGTAAGCGTGCGATGCAGGCCGGGTTTGCGAATGTAGTCCTTGCCGGTCACGTTACTGATGGCCAGCACATCGCCCACATGCTCAATGGCTGGCGCCAGCGCCACCGGCACCATAAACAGGATGGCAGGCCAGTAAAACGTGGGTGCAATAAAGGTCGGCACTGACAACCAGCTCGACTGACTCACCCCGGAGAAATCCACCATGCCCATGGCCAGGGCGGTCAGGTAACCCGCCATCACGCCACACAGAATCGGTAGCAACCGAAATAAACCATGCCCCAGGGTGGCCACCAGCATGGTGGTCAGTAGCGACACCATGGAGACCAGCAGGGCATCCGCGTACGGAAACATCTGCAGTTCACCGTTGCCGGACATGCCCATGGCAAAGTTCACCGCCGTGGGCGCCAGGCTAAGCCCGATGACCATAATGATGGGGCCGGTGACCACCGGCGGCATCAGGCGGTGCAGAAAGCCCGGCCCCCGCCACTTCACCAGTGCACCCAGAATCACATAGACCACAGCGGTACAGAACAACGCCCCCATGGTGGCCGGCACGCCCCACTGCTGTACCCCATGGGAAATCGGTGCCACAAAGACAAACGAGGACGCCAGGAAAACAGGAATCGAACGGCGAGTAATCCACTGGAACAACAATGTGCCCAGCCCCGCGGTAAACAGCGCCACACTGGGATCCAGCCCGGTCAGTAACGGCATTAATACCATGGCCCCAAAAGCCACAAACAGCATCTGCGCGCCGATGAGGATGATTTTCCAGTTCCAGAATCCGCCGGCCTGACTCATGTACAGCTCCTGATTTGTGATTGCCTGTGGCTTAGGCCACCGGGCGATACCCGGTTATTTGGTCCCGAAAATCTTGTCTCCGGCATCTCCCAGGCCCGGCATGATATAGCCCTCTTCGTTCAGCCCCTGATCCACCGAAGCGGTGTAAAGGGAGACATCCGGGTGCGCCTCCTGGACCTTGCGAATACCCTCCGGGGCTGCCACAAGTACCAGGGCACGAATCTGGGTACAGCCGGCTTTTTTCAGCATATCGATACAGGCCAGCATGGAGCCACCAGTCGCCAGCATCGGGTCGATCACCAGCGCCATGCGCTCGTCGATATCGTGGGCCAGCTTCTCGAAATAGGCCACCGGCTCCAGGGTTGCCTCATCCCGGTACACACCCACCACGCTGACCTTGGCACTGGGGATCAGTTCCAGCACGCCATCCAGCATCCCCAGTCCGGCCCGCAGAATCGGCACCACGGTGATTTTCTTGCCTCTGATGCGCTGGGCCGGCGCCTTGCCCATCCAGGTATCCACCTGATAATCCTCCAGCACCAGGTCGCTGGTGGCTTCATAGGTCAGCAGGCTGCCCACTTCCGCGGTGAGCTGGCGGAAACTGCGCGTACTCAGGCTTTTCTGGCGCAGCAGGCCGAGTTTGTGTTTTACCAACGGGTGATGGATTTCGTGGACACTCATGGCTGCAGACTCCTGGAGACAAGCTAAACGAGGGCACGGATCATTCCGGCAATGGCGATATTGTGACGGCTACAGCGAAAATGTCACCGGTGCACACGCTGTCCCGCACCGGGCTATCCTCACTAACCAGGCAGTGCTAACGTCAAAGAAAAGAAAAACAGGGAGAAACCGTGAACAAAACCCTTGCCGAAATGAGCCAAAAAGCGTTTGTTTATGAGTGTGCCAGCCGCGCTCTCGCAGCCAGTTTTTCCAATCCCGCAGCCAAACCCTCCATCGCCAGCATGGTACGCGACGCGGAAAAACTCTGGGAGGAACTGCAGGAATGGGAAAATCGACAGGAGTCTCAACCATGAAGCGTTATCTGATTGTTTCAATCTTTGCCCTATTGAACGTGCTCTCGGCGCCACTATGGGCCGCTGACAGCCTCTCGGTGAGCGAACTGAAGCAGCAAATGCAGGACGGCAAAGCCCCCATCATTATCGATGTGCGCGATGAAGACGAATATCTGGCCGGGCATATTCCAGGCGCCATCATGGTGCCCGCCAAGCAGATGGAACACCACCTGGACATGATGGAGCAGTATCGCAAGGAAGATATTGTGCTGTATTGCCAGTCTGG
>NZ_LWEZ01000445.1:0-1532 GCF_001634945.1 Alcanivorax sp. HI0044 | reverse complement strand
TCGCTGGTGTCCAGAAAGCCGACGCTGGTCGTCATGAGTGACATGGCCAAGGTGAACCAGGACGGTTCCCCGGTGAGCAATGCCAACACCCCGTCACAGGTTTATTTCGTGCCAAACGGTGATCTGAAGAATTCCATCAGCACCGCGCCCCACGATTTCCGTGACGACCTGACCGCCCTGAACCCCGGCACCAAGGTGTATGACGTTTACGCGACCTCCAAGTCCATCAAAACGTCCATCTTGCCCTGGGTCACCGAACGCTACGCCCGTGAACGCCGCAACAGCGCCGTTAAAGTCGGTGAGCTGGTTATGGCGTCCCCGTTCACCCTGTCCCAGTTCGGCGACACCGGCATCTTCTTCAAGCACCAACGGTACGAAGATCGCTAAGGGAGAGCGATAACCAGAGGTACACCCCTCAAGCCCGGGCGACGCAAGTCCCCCGGGCTTTTTTGTGTCTGCGGGCGGTCCCTGCCTCGTGCTCACCGGACGAGGGTGTCTTGCTTGTAGGATATGGCTTACAGAAAAAGCTAAACGGTTGATATAAAGTGATTTTCAGGGGAAGGGGAATTCGGGATAACTCAGGAAATAACCCGCTGCTTCGAGTTTTGTCAGGTGAGAAAGGTTATCAGCTTTTCTCCATCCTATTGTATTGGCTGGATCTTCTGGCGGAAGCGGGCGGTGGTTGATAAGAGTTATGTCGAAAAAAGATATGTCGAACGGTTCGGCTGAATACGCTGTTATGAATATGAGTAAACGACCTAACTTCATATATCTTGCTGGAATGGTTCCTGTCTTCTTCGTAGTAGGTCTTCTGGTATTCCTGACATTCGACAACTTGTTTACTGGTAGAGCTGTTTACGGAGATAAGTTTGGGAATGCTTATGAAGTTCAGGGAGTTGCCGCAATTTTGGTCAACTTCGGCATATTGGGGCTTGTTGGCTGGCTTGGTTCTTTCTTGGCTTTCTTGATATGGCGCAGCCCAAGGCTCATGCGGTTTCATCGAGCTATTGGGGTGGTTAGCAGTCTTTGTGTAGTGGGCGGGCTAGTATATGGGCTTTCATAACAAGCGGTGGCAGGCGGATCAAATTTCCGCTCGTTCCTCGCTTCAATTTGCCCGCTGCACCGGGCGTTAGGGGATGTAGTTCCCCCGCTTTAGTGGACACCTTCTCCTGGTCAAAGTACCTGCCCACATTCATTGGCGAATCCCATAAAAAAACGCCCACCTTCCGGTGGGCGTTTTGCGTGCAGCGTGATGCTTGAAACGTGCTGCGTGTCCTAATCAGAACCGGCCGTTCAGGCCCAGCCCCAGATTAGTAATTTCGTCACCACTACGATCCACCACCCGCATGTATTCCAGGTTGATGAACAGGGTTTTGGTGATGGTGAAGTCCACGCCCAGGCCCAGGGACAGGTCTTTGTAGTTTTCCCCGTCGGAGCCGCCGAAGGTGCTTTTCTCGGTGGTTTCCACGTAGGTGGCACCGATCAGGCCGTAGGGGCGTACGGGCATGGTGTTGGGGAATTGGCCGCGGAAG